>CAZPPW010000022.1:0-11220 GCA_964588595.1 uncultured Marinilabiliaceae bacterium | reverse complement strand
CCCCCTCTAACCCCCCTCTCCACCACCGCATTTCTCCCCCCACTCCCCCTTAACTCCAATAATAATATTTAAATTCGCTAACTAAAAGCAACGATAGTCAGGTGCAAAATAATCACTACTCCCATAATCTGTCGAGGTGCTGCACTCTCCTGTCAACATTCCTCTACGTCGGTACACTATGCGCACAAACCAATGAGGCGCAGACTGTTATCAACTCCCTCAATATCTCCAGCGACACCGAACTGCGCATCGCCAACGCCCTCTCCGCCTACGAGAAGATGCAGCAAGCAGGACGATACGTCAACTCCATCGCCGAAATCATAACCGACAAGAACATCCAACTCCCCATAGGCCTCAAATCCGCCAACTACACCCTCTGCATCAGCGAGATGTACTCCAACTGCTCCGCCTCCGACCAGAAGATGTACATCAAAGCCTTCTGTGTAATACCTACTTACAGCGGCAACAGCCTCGCCTTCGAGGGCACAGCCCGTATCGACGGCGAATACGGCGTCGGCACTGAAGGCCTCCTCCAGCTCATAACCCCAGTCGAGGAGAAACTCGGCAACGACGGCTCCCTAATCTTCCGCGAAGGCACCTCGCTCTCCTTCGACTGCGACGGCTTCCGCGAAGTCAACGCCAAAGTCGCCTTCATCCTCACCTCCGACGACATCTACTCCGTCGACGACGAAGGCCACGACAACGGTAAACTCATGGTCGAGGCCGAGACGAGCTTTACCGACATCAACGACTTCGCCCTATCCCTCAACACCAAGCGCAACTTCTGCCACAAGGGCCTCGACGGCTTCATCTTCTCCCTCCAAAACCTCGTCCTCGACCACAGCACCTACTCCACACCCCCCACCGCCAATTTCCCCAACGGCTATTTCGGCAACGCCGATGCCGACGTGAGCCGCAACAACTGGCAAGGCCTCGCCATTGCAAACGCCTCAGTCATGCTACCCTCCTACATGGCACGCGACTCCACCAACGACCCCAAATCCCGCCCCATACTCTCCCTCTCCAATGTCCTCATCGATGGCAACGGCTTCTCAGCCTCCACCGAGGCCAAAGACGTCATAGCCGACACCAGCATCGACCCCGACTCCTGGGATATAAGCGTCAACGACTTCCACCTCGCCATAGAGCGCAACGCCATCTACGACGTCGGCTTCGGCGGCAAAGTCAACATCCCCCCCTTCGGCAAAAACTCCCTCCTCAGCTACATCGCCAGCTACGACGTCGACCGCCGTACCTTCACCCTCCAATCCTCCCTCGGCAAATCCTTCGACTTCCCACTCCTCTGCGCCAAACTCACCATGGACGACTGCTCCACCATCTCCCTCACCATCGGCAACCACGGCATCTCCCCCACCATCAACGCCAGTGGCCTCCTCAGCGTCAACGTCCCTATCGGCAAGGATACCGCCGATAGCAAACTCGTCCTCCCCAGCCTCCGCTTCGAAGGCATGCAGATAGGACCCGACAAGTTCAACCTCGGCACAGCCTCCCTCACTGGCTCACTCGAGACCCCCTCCATGGCTGGCTTCAAGCTCACCCTCAACGACATCCAGACTGTCAATAACGCCAACGGCCAAGGTCTCAACTTCGACGCCAATGTGGCCATCAACGATATTTTCAAAGGCGATGCCGGCATCTCTATCTATGGCGATGTCGCAAACTGGAAGTTCTCCAAGACTAAGGTCGACAAGATCCACGTAAGCTACAACTCCAATGCCTTCTCCATCGATGGCGGCGTCGAGTTCCGCGACGGCGATGAGCTCTACGGCAAGGGCTTCCGTGGCGACCTCGACTTTGAGCTCATAAAGAAGTTCAAGATTAAGGCGGTAGGCGTGTTCGGCCGCAAAGACAACTACAAATATTTCCTCACCGATGTCTTCTACGAAACCCAACCCGCCGCCGGCATCCACGTCCCACCCGCGCTCAGCTTCTACGGCTTCGGCGGCGGCCTCTACCACCACATGCAGCAAGGCCTCTCCTCCGTCAACAGCGAGTTCGGCAAGTCCCTGACAGGCATCTCCTACACCCCCGACAAGAGCGTCGGCATGGGCTTCATGGCCCGCACCAAGTTCGGCCTAATAGGCTCCTCCTCCCTCTTCGACGCCGACGTTGATTTCGAGATGCAGTTCAACAACCACACTGGGGCGTGAACTTCATTCAGCTCCAAGGCGAGGCCACCATGCTAAGCGCGTCTCAGCAATCTTCTATCCTCGACGGTCTCAAGAATAGCCTATCCTCAATCGAGAATAAGCACGGCAATATAACCCAATTCGATAAATCCGCCCTCGACACTAAACCCACAAAAGACGGCGCCCTGACCGCCACCATCGGCATGAAGTTCGATATGGCCAACGATGTCTTCACCGCCGACCTCAAAGCATACCTCGACGTGGCTGGAGTCCTCACCGGACGAGGCGACAACAACTGCATGGGCTGGGCCAACGCCTACTTCGCAAACGATAAATGGTACACCTACATCGGTACACCCAATAACCGCCTCGGCATCAAACTCCTCAAAATAGCCAATGCCGGCGGCTACTTCATGGTCGGCAACGACATCCCAGAACTGCCCGACATACCCAACGAGGTGAAGCGCAATCTCTCACAAGACTATCTCAACAAACTCACCACTCGCTCCGACAACACCAAACTAACCGACGGCAAAGGCCTCGCCTTCGGTGCCGACTTGTCCGTCAACCTCAACGCCGAGCTTATCCCCTTCTACGCCAAACTGGGCGTCGGACTGGGCACCGAGATGCTCCTCAAGCAATATGGCGAGCAGGTGCACTGCAAAGGCCTGACCGGGCGCATAGGCGTAAACGGCTGGTACGCCCAGGCTCAAGCATGGGCTTGGGTAAACGTCGCCATAGGATGAAGGTCAAACTATTCCGCAAAGTGCGCAAATTCGACATCCTGAGCGGTGAAATGGCCGCTTTCCTACGCGGCGCAGGCCCCGACCCCTTCTACTTTACAGGCGCCGTGGGCGGTCGCTTCAATATCCTCGGCGGTCTCATCAAGGGTCATTGCAGCTTCGACTTCTCCGTAGGCGAGAAATGCGAGATCGTCGGCGGCTCCCCCTTCGGCGAAGATGTCATAACTCAACTCACACCCGACGATAACGCCGACGACGTTAACGTGTTCATCTCTCCTCAACTCGTCCTCAACATCCCCGCCTACGAACCTATGGCCATCGAGGACGAGGACGGCAGGAAGGAAACCTACCGCATCGGCATAGCAGAGTTCAGCATATCCAACACCCAGACAGGCGCTAAGTCCTCCTACACCACCTCCACCAGCAATGATGGCCGTGTAATCACCTACGACCTCGACGAACCCCTCGAGAGCAATAAGCCCTACAAGGCCTACGCCAAGGTCACCTTTGAACGTAAAGAGGGCGACAACTGGGTCGCCGTGCCAGGCGAGGACGGCAACCCCTACTTCGAAGAGAAATCCATCGAGTTCACCTCCGGCGAACGCCCCAAATACATCCTCCCTGAACACGTCAAATACGCCTACCCCGCCGACCGACAATTCAACTTCCTCTCCAAGGAGTACGACACGGCTTACCTCATGACCACCAAGAACTACTCCTACCTCTTCACCACCGACAAACCCGACGGCTACGACCAGAAAGTCCTGTTCACCTCCTTCGACGGCAACACCACAGATGCCCCCTTCTCCCACAAAACACTCTCCAACGTCGACGGCGTGAAGTTCGAGATCGACATTCCCATGGACAACCTCAACCTCGCCCCCGACCACGTGTACAGCATGGCCATCCTTAACGTCCCACAGCGCACCGCCACAGCCAACGAGAACATAACAGACAGTGAGACCAAGATAGATGCCTCCCCCAATAGCGACATCACCGAGACTAAGCATGAGGCCGAGGACAACCTCGTGGTGCTCGAATCCACAGAGATCTACTCCATCGACTTCAAGACAAGCTCCTACTCCACTTTCACCGAGAAGATGCAAGCCATAAAGGTCTCCAACGCCATCGAATGGCAATCATCCAACTCCGCACGAGAGTTCGCCATGTACGCCAACGTCCTCGACCAGTCCCCCAAAGTCGAAGCGTTCGATAAGATGGAGTATGACATCACCAACCTCGACGCCAACTTGATTAAGATTACCCCCGACTATGCCCACACCACCTACTACACTGAGAAGATATCCCCCTTGCTCTACGAGAATAAAGATGTCGAGGCTCTTGTCGGCAACTATGACGCCCCCAACGGCTTAGAAGTCGTGACGCTCAACATGAACGAGCAAGACCTCCTCCTCCAACCCCACGACATCGAGCTGGACTCACACTCCGACCTTATCTACTCCACGGGCGTCATCAACAACCTGATGCAGAAATACATGAATGACGATTACAACGAGATCCTTACTCGCATAGCCAACCTCTACACCCAAAACGGCATAGACACCAAGCAAGGCATCGAGACCCTCCTGAAGACCAACTTCCTGCCACGCTTCACGCAAGGCAAATACCCCATGACCATGCGCTACACGCTCCCAGGCAAAGGCATCGTCACAACCGAATACACTGTCAATATCAATTACTAACCCCTAAAACATCAACAAACATCATGCAAACACGATTGCTTCCCTATCTGACTCTCTCCCTAATCCTCGCCGCCGCAGGCTGCAAGGAGGACGAGTATGAGCCAAGCCAAATCCCCACCATCCCCACTAAATTCAGCCTCGAGGATGGCGCCGAAATCACCGACCTCACCGTCACCCTCAACGCCAACGGCAGCACCGTCGAGGACGAGAACCTCAATGTCTCCTACGTCTACTACATCGGCACGTCCCCAGACGAGCTCGTAGAGACACCCGAGGAAGTAACCCTCGAGCCCTTCACCCAATACTTCTGGCGAGCGCAGGCTAAGACACGCGGCGGCGAGGGTGAGATGACCGAGACCCGCACCTTCTACTGCATCCCCGACACCTTGCTGCTCACCTCCAACAACGGCTACGGCGACTGGGCTGCCGTAATCCATTGGGACAATGCCGACAAGTTCAAGAGCGTGACCATCACCGCCACACCCGACCACGAAGGCTATGCCCTCGAAAGCCAGACCATCGAGAGCGGCGTGGACTCCTGCTACTTCAGGTCCACAAAGCCAGAGGACGACGCCTACACCCACTGGTGGGACGAGGCCAAAGGCATATACTACGAGCCCGTAATCTACACCTTCAATGTCGAGGCCATCGCCCAAGTCGGAGACAAGTCCTTCACCTTCAACTCCTCCATCAAAGAGATTATCCTCGACAACGAGTACGAAGTCCGCGACCACGAGTTCAATGTCTACCGCGTGCAGAGGATAGGCTCCCAAACTTGGTTGGCCGACGACCTCAGGGTGACAACATACCTCGATGGCTCTCCAATTCCGTGTGACACAGCAACGTTAGAGTCTGGAGCGACAGGAATACTATACGACTCTGACTATATAAAGAAATTAACAGATGTTCTTCCCAAGGGTTATCATCTGTCCACGAATGAGGATTGGTTAGAATTGGAGTCATATTATGGCGTAACAACTGATAGCGTTCCGAGATTTCCTTTTTATAGTCCTAACTATTTACGGTATGATACTACTTTTTCAAACTGGCATTTTAATGAATACCGCTTTATTGTTGGCGAAGAACAACATATCGGAACGTTTTTGCAATGTGGATGTGGCGTGTGGAAAAAGACAAACGAAACTAACCAGTCGGGTCAGCGGACCGCTTTCAATGCGATGCCATTTGGGGTAGAAACGAAGGTACAAAACACAAATCATATCTCAGCTCTGTATTTCGCAGGAAGGTATTATTATGAAAATTATTATTACTATACCTATTTCCGTGAGATTTGGGCATATTCTACTGGCATTTGTCGTGGATATTCTGAATGTCCAGTATCGCTATCTGTCAGATTAGTAAAAGATTAGTAGAACAATATGTGTCCAGCCATGAAAAGGTTAATAGCAACAGTATTCATGTTAGTATGTGCGTTGTGCATATACGCGCAAAACACTGCGCGGAATAGAGGCGTTGTTGTTGTTGATCAATATTTTCATGGCTGGACTCATTGCCATGTAGATAAGACCCCTACGTTCGGCAGGATATAAACCCCGATTACTAACCCCCTAAACATCAACAAACATCATGCAAACACGATTGCTTCCCTACCACAACAGAGTTCACCGTTGGCACGCCTAAGCCGGTAGAGAATCACCTCTCGGCTCTGCACGACGCTCTATGCTTCGGTTATAGCGATGGGCGTATTGAGACGTACACCACAGGTGGTGTTGGCGAATATGCGTACGAGTGGAATACGGGTGCCGCTACTTCATACGCTGATAGCCTGACTGCTGGCACGTACATGGTCATCGTATCCGACAGCCATCAATGCAAAGACACTGCGACGTATCAGATTGGTGAGCCAGAAGAGCTGAAAGTCAATTTGGGCGACGATGCGGTGATATGTCCAAACAACATACACGTGTTTGACGGCGGCGAGTATGCGACCTGTTTGTGGACTAAAACGACTACGGGCGCGGAGATTGAGACAGCGCGGTTCTTGGCGACTGGCGAAGAGGGTGCGTATGCAATAAAGGTGACGAAAGTGCTTGGCGAGTACGACAACATGACGGTAAACACCGACGGCGTGATAATAGGCGAATACACATGGAAGTCGGTGCAGTCGGACTACCTGCTCGCCAACCCCGAGGCCATAGAGCAGTGGGCGGACGAGACTGCGCTCAACATAGCCGGCGCCACATACAACAACACCATAAAAGACACGATCAGGCTCAGCGACATCAGCTTCGAGACCATAAGCCGTGAGGGGGACAGGTACTTCGCCCTGACGACCGACGGCACGAGAGAGGAGATAACATCGGCCATCAACGGGACGAGCCGCGCATTGGTGCAGGACTCCGAGGGACATGAGCTCGTGATAGACAAGGATGGAGAGCCTATGGGCGTGGCGGAGTATAGGGCGTGTGGGGGAAGTAAGAAGTTGATGGATGACTACAATGCCCATCGCGACAGCATGATGACGACAAAGGGCAATGTGACTTTCAGCAAGTTTGAAAGTGAGACCTATGGCTTCGACTGTTGGCGTGGTGAAGACTATGACAAAGAGCAATACCCTGATTTCAATGGCTATCGCCCGGCATATATTTGCGTTGAGAAAGGCAAGGAAATAAAGATTGGCGCAAGTCAAACAAACGGAATAACCTTCAAGACGGAGCGTGGCGTGCCGCTAATCATAGAAGGCGGCGCGATAAAATACTCTACAAATACGACAGGAGACCATGCGGTCTACGCCTATTGTGATACTGCACTTGCGGGCAAACTCTGCGTGAAGACATTCGACGTAAAGGAGGCGAAAGTACACCTGGTACGAGTGAACGGCAACGCAGCCCTCGATCTGGATAAGATAACCGCTGAAGTAAACAAGATTTACAATTCTGCCGTTGTCCACTATACGATTGACGAACTTGAGCCGATAAAGATAGAATACGCCAACAAAAAGAACTTCGTGCATGGCGGTAAGGGCTCATTTCAGAACTACAATGCCGACCAGAAGACAGCAATAAAAGCCCTGCCTCAAAGTGTCGATCCGAATGATTATTATCTGTTCTTTGTTGAATGCTATGACCGTCTTGACACGGCAGGCAACAAGAGCAACGAAGTAGTGAGCGGCTATATGCCCGTCGGTCGGCACTATGGCTTCATATACAACGAGTACAACAATGCCCGCACGATAGCACACGAGCTCGGTCACGGGACAAACGCCTTGCACCACACGTTCGCGGAGGGGAGCGAGTCGTTCGTCACAACGGCCACGACGGACAACCTGATGGATTACCATGGCGGCACGCGCCTCAACCACAGGCAGTGGCAATGGGCGCATGAGAAGCACCGCAACGTGCTCGGTTTTCTGGATGAAGAGGGGGAGAGTGAAATTCGCGAAACAACGTCAATAAAATGGGTTGGCGACTGG
This sequence comes from uncultured Marinilabiliaceae bacterium, assembly GCA_964588595.1. Taxonomy (GTDB): domain Bacteria; phylum Bacteroidota; class Bacteroidia; order Bacteroidales; family Marinilabiliaceae; genus W3P20-009. Next base: position 3,191 of record CAZPPW010000022.1, on the reverse strand, counting down.
TTTGAGGGGTATATCTACGACAAATTAGAAAAAGCTGTAGAAAGTCAGCTGTCTATTTTTGATAAAATAGCCTCAAATTACAGTGCATACTATGAAAAGTCGAAAAAAGAGGATTTGCAAATAGACGCGCTATGGTCTGTGAGGGCATCGGCGCATAAAGACGACATATGTGGAAGGATATTTGAGAAGATATCCAAGAAAGAGACGCCTCAATTTTCACTGCACACCAATGGCATTTATACCAATAAGTACACGTTGGAAGGTAAGGCGTACAATGTCGCGGTGCTTTCATGCGCGGATAAATTCAGTCTTGAGGCTAAAAAGATAAAACTGACATCATACTCAAAGTTGGCGGACAGCGAGTATGTGAAAGCGGGTTACACGAAACGCAGTGGAGGCTATGGTGTCATTGCATTCTACGATGAAGGCAGGTCTGTGATGATGATCCAGATTGTAGACTCAGAGCCGCGACAGGCTGTAGAAAAATGGTTGAACTATCTCTCGCTCATATTGCCGTCCAAGGAACAAGAAGATGCGGACGGGGAGAATATTGCTCGGGTAGAGCTACACCTTATTGATAGACTGATCGAGATATGGAATGCGTATTTCAGAAGTGAAGGTTTCAAAACACTTGAACAGGCAGAAGAATTGACACCCAAGGAGATACGAGAATACCGCAACTACATTAAAGCACTACCAGAAGAGGAACGCGCTGAATGGTATTTGGAGTTGCAGAAGAAGGTTCCGTACCATAATCAGAGAGATAATGAGTCGTTAGCGACGGAGGTAGATATAGATAAAAACAAATGGCTAAAAGATGGAGAGGCTATTGGTGATATAATGTGCAATCTGACAAGCGAAGCTATGTGTCTCGAAATGCTCGGTATTGAGTTTCCGTGTGGGGAATATGATTCAAATTGCGTTGAATACGGGCAATTTGAAGATTACTTAGAATGTTTGAGATTAAGCAAAAAATATGGACATCGTGGAGAATGCAGAACTAGAAAAGAACTTGCTACTTTACTTGGCGTTCAACAAAAATGGGTTAAAGTCAATTCTAATAAGATTGATGTAATTGAAAGGCTATTAAGCGAAGCTTTAAAAGATGGGAGATCTATCCTGATTTCAGCTTCATTTGGACACATTGTACGCTTGCAAGCTATTACCAATGAAGGACTTGTTGTTGACGATCCTTATGGTAAGGTGTACGATTTTTCAAAAAGTGGAGCAACACCTAAATACTACATAAAAAACGCGTATGACCAACGCAATGGAAACAGGCTTGGGGCTGATAATTTGTGGACTTGGTCAGAATTAAAATCGAACAAAATAACAATAAAATATGCAGAAATTTATAGCATTGACGATTAGTTTTGCGGTAACAATTATAACCACGATTTCGGTAGTAGCTCAAAACACACCCGAAGTATATTCGTACCACGATTTTGCTTCACTATTCACAAAAAACGAGATAGAATGTCCTGTCGATTCCAAGAAATTGCTTGAAATAGATTATAAGAGACGCCCTTCAGTTGATTGCAAATTATACAATTGGACAATGGTTAGGACTTCCGATGGGTTTCCGAAACGAATGACGTTGGGAAATCAGGTTTTCAAAGCAGATTATGGATTGTTAGAAGAGAACGATGACAAGATATATGCTATAGGTTATTGGCAATATAATGACTATCATATTTTTATTGCCCGTATAGAAAACTTGATTGAGGATAAAACATTTATAGACTATTACGTGTTCTCCAAGGACGGCATGTGTTTATCTGTTTTGTGCTTATATGAGGCAGAGCACTTGTATTATAATGAAAAATATGAAAGAGACACAGTATACATCGAAACTACAATACCTTCAAAAGGTATTGTATACTACGAAGAGAACCGCTATAACGTTAATGTCAAAATTGACTACCAAATACAGGATGATGGCATTCTGAGGGAAGTTGCACTATCAACGATAGGTCTGTACGAAGTTGTTGACAAAGACGGCTATGTGAATGTTCGAGAAAAGCCAGATGCTAAATCAAAAATCTTGTACACAATCGAAAGTGGCTCTATTATTACTTCGCGTACAGAAAATGGCTCTAAATGGGAACAAGTGATCAACATAGAAGGTAGCGATAAGCAAGGAGGCTATGTTCATTCAAGTAGACTCAGAAATTATTGGTGAGGTAAAAATCAAGGTTAAATAGTTTCCATACACAAAATAACTTAAATGACATGTCTATCTCTCTACTTCACGAGTATTTACATAGGGTTAATGACGTGATTGGAATCTACAAATATAACAATTCAGTTCGTTATTCTAACATAGAACATACGTCATCTAATGTCTCAATTCCTTATGAAAAATTCGATTCTTGTGTATCAGAAAATAGTATTTTAGCAACTCATCTATACAATCAGTTCCTTAGTTCAATAATGACGGATAGGACTATTGATATCAACAATTATATTGCGTACGATAACATATCGGAACTTCCATCAGACTTGTATAATATTCTAAAAAAATATTGCAATGGCAACAGTCTATTGAATATAGAAGTTAGAATAGATGAATCTGTTAATTTATAGTGTTGATGATTAGTATCGTGGCGGCGGTTCTTGCCGTGCCTACGGTGTCAGTCGGTCAGAATGCCCCTGAGGGGTGTTCTTTCGAGAGGTTCGCCTCTTCGTTCATGGGTAACCTGATAAACTCTCCTGTTGATTCTAAGCAGTTGCTGGAGATGGACTACAAGAAGCATCCTCAAATAGATTGCAGACTATATAATTGGGTGTTGACACATGAAGGAAAACATCCCCAGAGGTGCAATGTGAAGGGGGGGACTTTCAATGCGGACTATGGAGAGTTAAGCGTTGGCGTTGGGGGAGAGGGTACGGGGGACATCGGTACATGGGTTAGTTTCGACCTGTGACTTTTTGGCACGCCTTCGGCGTTGAGACGATGTGGACATCGTCTGTACAACTGTAGGTGCGACAGTGGGTTTGGTGTACGCCTTACGGCGTTGGGGTGCACGCCTTACGGCGTAGAGACACCGCGGGCGGATGTCTCTACATGGAGAGGTTAGGGGGAGATGAAAGGCGGTCGGGTGGCATGTGGTGTGCCAGCCGACCGCCTTTGTGAGGGGAAGTTATGGTTTATTTTGCTTTGTAGGTGAAGCGGTTGAAGATGGCTTTGC
>CAZPPW010000021.1:12828-26621 GCA_964588595.1 uncultured Marinilabiliaceae bacterium | reverse complement strand
GGTGGGGGTATGTGGGGTTATTTTTTGAACATGAAGTAGACGGCGAGGATGAGGAAGATGAAGGCGATGATGTGGTTGGGTCGGAAGGTTTCGGTTTTGAAGAAGAGGAGGGTGAAGGCGGTGAAGACGGAGAGGGAGATGACTTCTTGGATGACTTTGAGTTGGAGGAGTGAGAAGGGGCCGTCGTTGCCGACGTAGCCGATGCGGTTGGCGGGGACTTGGCAGCAGTATTCGAAGAGTGCGATGCCCCAGCTGATGAGAATGACGGCGAGGAGAGGGAGCGTGGCGCCCCATTTGGTTTGTGCGAGTTTGAGGTGTCCGTACCAGGCGAAGGTCATGAAGGTGTTGGAGACGATGAGGAGGAGGATGGTCAGTAGGGCTTTCATTATGAATGGATTAGGTAAGCCCCCTCTCGCTTGCGCGGGAAGGGGCGGAATGGAAGTTTGGTTATGATTAGTATGAGATTGCGAAGAGGACGCGCTGGTGGGAGGGTGCTCCGGTGAGGAGGTCGACGCCTTCTTCGGGTTGGTTGCCGAAGGGGACGCATCGGATGGTGGCTTTGGTGAGTTCCTTTATGCGTACCTCGGTGTCGGTTGTGCCGTCCCAGTGTGCGGAGATGAAGCCGCCTTTGTTTTTGAGCACGTCTTTGAACTCGTCGAAGGTGTCGACGCGTGTGATGTGTGCGTCGCGGTAGGCGAGGGCTTTTTTGTAGATATTGTCCTGGATGTCGTTGAGGAGCGTAAGTAGTTTATCCTCAATGCCATCGAGGGGGAGTTGGAATTTTTCCATTGTGTCGCGGCGGTGGACTTCGCCCTCGTTGTTGGCGAGGTCGCGGGGGCCGAGTGCGATGCGGATGGGGAAGCCTTTGAGTTCGTATTCGGCGAATTTCCAGCCTGGTTTCTTTTTGTCGTTATTGTCGAAGAGTACGGATATGCCTTTGGCTTTGAGGCGCGCTACGATTTCGTTGGCCTTGGCTGCTATGGCGTTGCGCTCGTCTTCGGTCTTATAGACTGGGACGATGACGACTTGCGTGGGCGCGAGTTTTGGGGGGAGGACAAGGCCGTTGTCGTCGGAGTGTGCCATGATGAGTGCGCCCATGAGACGAGTGGAGGCGCCCCAGGAGGTGGCCCATACGTAGTCGGGTTTGCCTTCGCGGTTCATGAAGGTGACGTCGAAGGCTTTGGCGAAGTTTTGGCCGAGGAAGTGTGAGGTGCCGCTTTGGAGAGCTTTGCCGTCTTGCATGAGGGCCTCGATAGTGTAGGTGTTGAGGGCGCCGGCGAAGCGTTCGTTGGCGGTCTTTACGCCTTTGATGACGGGGAGTGCCATGAAGTTTTGGGCGAAGTCGGCGTAGACATTGAGCATGCGCTGGGCCTCTTCTTCGGCCTCTTGTGAGGTCTCGTGGGCGGTATGTCCTTCTTGCCAGAGGAACTCGGCGGTGCGGAGGAATAGGCGTGTGCGCATTTCCCATCGGACGACGTTGGCCCATTGGTTGCAGAGGATGGGGAGGTCGCGGTAGCTCTGGATCCAGTTTTTGTAGGTGTTCCAGATTATGGTTTCGGAGGTGGGTCGGACGATGAGTTCTTCTTCGAGTTTGGCGGTGGGGTCGACCTCGACAGCTGAGCCGTCTTCTGTGGAGCGGAGGCGGTAGTGTGTCACTACGGCGCACTCTTTGGCGAAGCCTTTAACGTGGTCGGCCTCGCGGGAGAAGAAGGATTTGGGTATGAAGAGGGGGAAGTAGGCGTTGTGGTGACCGGTTTCTTTGAACATGTCGTCGAGGGCACGTTGCATTTTCTCCCAGATGGCGTATCCGTAGGGTTTGATGACCATGCAACCACGCACGGCGGATTGCTCGGCGAGGTCAGCTTTCATGACGAGGTCGTTATACCATTGGGAGTAGTTTTGGCTGCGAGGGGTAAGTTCTTTTGCCATGGTTAAGGATTGATTTTAATGGGGCAAAGTTAGTGATTTAGAATTAGAAAATGGGTTGGGGGAGTTGTGAGGATGGTTAAAATGGGGTGTTGGTGTGACAGGTGGGCGTTGGGAGGGTATCTGTTCGGTGGTTATGTTTGGAGAAATTGCACACAGGTGGGGTGTGGGTGTGTGGCACGTTAAAATGTGGATGTGATATAAAAGGGGGCATGGAGGGGGTGAGGAGGGTGGAGGGTGCATTTTGGTCAGTGTGGAATCAGCTATGTTTCAGTATAATGGAGTAGTTTTATCAGTATATTGTCAGTATCTGGGGTAGTGGAGCGGGGTTGTGGGTGGGTTGGAGGGGGGATGTGGGGTGGTTGTGGGGGCGTGTGGGGCGGATGTGGGGTGTGGTTGGGTTGGGGTTGTGGGGTGTGATGGGTGTTTTTGGGGTCTGTGTGGGGTTGTGTCGCGAGGTGTGGGGTGGGAGGTGGGGGTATATGGTTTGGGGTGGGTCGGGGCTTGTGTGGGGGTTGTGGGAGGTTTTGCGGTGGTGGGGCATATATATAAGGTATGGGTTGGGTATGGAATGTTAAGTGCAGGGGGTGGGTTTGTTATATTGGGGTGAGGGGTGTGGGTTGTGTGGGGCGAGGTGTGTGGGATGTGTCGGGGAGGGTTGGTGAGGGATGTGTGGTGTGGAAAATGTGGATGGAATGTGGATTGTTTGGGGGTATCGGGGAGGTTTTTGGGGGCGGTTTTTTTGGAGTGTTGTGAGGATTTTGGGGTGATGGGTGGTGGGGTGTTCGTGGGGAGTGGGGGCGGTGTGGGATGGTGGTTGTGGGGAGTCAACGTGGTGATTTTTGTGTGATTAAAGGTAAAAAATAGTTGCACGGATGTATAAAAGGCCTATATTTGCGGTGTGGATAGCGGGTGATAGTTATCGCCAGGCGCCATGACACGTGAATAATAAACTGTAAAAGAGATGAATAAGACACAGTTGATCGACAAGATTGCCGAGAAGTCTGGTTTGAGCAAGGCGGACTCGAAGAAGGCATTGGATGCGTTTGTGGCATCTATTGGTGAGGCGTTGAAGAATCCTCAGGATGGCAAGGTAGTGCTTGTAGGCTTTGGTTCGTTCAGTGTATCGGAGCGTGGCGAGCGCAAGGGTCGTAACCCGGCTACTAAGCAAGAGATCATGATCCCTGCAAAGAAGGTCATCAAGTTCAAGGCCGGCAGTGAGCTGGAGGCGAGCCTCTAAGCGGGGGATAACCGAGACAGAACAAAGGTGCCGCCTACGTTGGGGAGTATATCTCCGACGTGGGTGGTATTTTGCGTGCATTCGAGAAGGAGTGGCGAGGGAGTCGGGATGTCGGTAGATGTGGAGTTGGCGAGCGCAGCTCAGGTGGCGGCGTTGAGGGGGATGAGCGCGGAGGAGCGTGTGGCGGTGTTGCGCCCGTACGTTAATGACGAGCGCGTTAGGACGTTGGAGGGGGCGTTGAGGGGGCGGACGAGGCACGTCACGGTGGGACTGGAGAACATATTCCACAGTCAGAACGCGAGTGCGGTGCTACGGTCGTGCGACTGTTTTGGTATACAGGACGTCACGGTGGTAGAGAACAGCAATTCGTTTGACGCGAGCAATGGGGTGGCGCGTGGGGCGTTCAAGTGGCTTACGTATCACAGGTTCGAGGGTGGGGTGTTTAACACACCTGCGGCGTATGAGTATTTGCGGAGCGAGGGGTATAGGATAGTGGCAGCTTCGCCGCATCCTGGTCATGACGTTGGTCTATATGACTTGGATGTGCGTGAGGGGAAGATAGCGGTGATATTTGGCGCGGAGAAGGTGGGGTTGAGTGGTTGGGCTATGGATAATGCGGACGTGAGGATGGCCATACCTATGTATGGGATGACCGAGAGTCTGAATATATCGGCGAGTGCGGCGATAGTGGTGAGCTATCTGCGTAGGCAGATGGAGGAGCGTGGTGGCATGGGGGTGTATGGGTTGACGGAAGCGGAGAAGATGGACGTGTATTCGTATTGGCTATTGGCGTCGATACGAGACGCACGCGGGGTATTGAAGAGGGTGCTTAAAGTAGAATAGAATAACTAACTATACTATAAACAGATAGAGATGAGGAAAGAGATTATTGGCATTGCCGTTGGCGCATTGTTGCTCACGGGGTGCGCCGAGAAGAACAGTGGCAGCAGCTGCGTCATAAATGGCGAGGTTGACGGCTGGCATGGCGCGGACAGCGTGGTGATATGCGAGTTCACGAGTATGAGTATGAACGCCGAGGACACGTCGGCCATAGAGGACGGCAAGTTTCATGTCGAGGTGAACGTGGAAGGTCAGGGGCGGTTCATGCATATATTGCCGATAGCCAATGGTGAGCCGTTGACGGCGTATAGCGTAATAGTTTGCCCTGGGAAAGAGATAACGATGAAGATATCGCAGAGCGAGCCTACGATAGCGAGCTTTGAGGGGGACAAGGACAATGAGGCGTGGTCGAAAGTGCTGCGCGAGACTTTGGCGTTCGAGACTGAGAGGGAGGGGTATTATGAAACGTTGCGTAATGAGGGGAGTAGCGATGCGGAGCGAGAGGAAGTACGTGGGAAGTTGGAGGAGTCGGACGTGAAGATGGCGGAGATGTATAAGGGATATATCGTGGATAACGCGCCGTCGTACTTTAGTGATTTCCTGCTTGGTGAGACGGAGCAGTATATGAGTGACAGCCTTAAGACGGTGGTGCTTGACGCATTGGAGAAGGCGGGGGGCACGCAGTATCCGCAATATGTGAGGATTAGGAGTAAGATGTTGCTTGAGACGATGACGGCTGTGGGGAAGAAGTTCATAGACTTCACGCAGACTGACGCTGAGGGCAACCAGGTAAGGCTTGGGGACGTGGTAAAGGCTAACAAGCTGACATTGGTGGACTTCTGGGCATCGTGGTGCGGACCATGCAGGGCAGAGATGCCTACGGTGGTGGAGGCGTATAGCAGGTATCATGCGAAGGGGTTGGAGATTGTGGGCGTGTCGCTGGATGACAATCGAGAGGCGTGGCTAAAGTCGGTGGAAGATTTGGGTATGAAGTGGATACAGGTGAGTGACCTTCAGGGGTGGAGGAATGCGGCTGGTCAGGCATACGTGGTGGAGGCTATACCGAGTTGCTATCTGATAGACCAGGAGGGCGTCATCGTGGCAAAGAACTTGCGCGGTGAGGAGTTGACGGATAAGATAGGAGAGATATTAAAGTAGAGGATATGCTGGATATAGTATATGTGCTTGTTGGCATAGGGTTGGTATTGTGGGGTGCGGACCGTTTGACGGCTGGAGCGGTAGGTGTGGCAGAGCGTATGCGGGTGTCGCAGTTGGTCATAGGATTAACTGTGGTGGCTATGGGCACGTCGATGCCGGAGTTCTTCGTGAGCTTGATGTCGGCGTTGTCGGGTAGCGCGGATATGGCGGTGGGGAATATAGTGGGCAGTAACACGTTCAATGCGTTGATAATAGTGGGGGTCACGGCTATGTTGGCCCCTATGGTCATCGGTAGGGTCACGGTGCGGAGGGATATGCCGGTGTGCATTGTGGCGAGTATAGCGTTGGGTGCGGTGTGCTTGGATGGTAGTGTTGAGCGGTGGGAGGCAGGTTTGATGTTGGTGGGTTTCTTGGTGTACTTGGTATATACGATACGTGAGGGCAGGAAGAGTGGTGAAGGTGGGGAGAGTGTGGGGGGTAAGACGTTGGGGATATGGGCGGCTGTGGGGTTTGTGGTGTTGGGTTTGTGTTGCCTGGTGGGGGGAGGATATGTGTTCGTGATGGGTGCGACGGGGATAGCTAAGGCGTTGGGTGTGAGTGACGCGGTGATAGGTTTGACGATTGTGGCGGGTGGCACGTCGTTGCCGGAGCTTGCCACGAGCGTTGTGGCGGCGAGGAAGGGGAATAGTGAGATAGCGATAGGTAACGTGATAGGTAGTAATGTGTTCAACATATTGATGATAATAGGGCTTACGGGGTTGGTTAGTCCGATGAGTATCGTTGGTGTCACGATGGTGGATTTGGGGGTGATGGTGTTGTCGGGGTTCTTGTTGTGGATGTTCTGCTATACGAAGTATAAGGTGGAGCGGTGGGAGGGTTTTGTGTTGGCGTTGGGGTATGTGGCATATATTTGGTGGTTGATACATTGCCTTTAGGGTGGGGAATTAGTAACTTCGCATAGAATAGACAAGAGAAACATAGGAGACATGAAAATAGCACTTATTGGCTACGGCAAGATGGGCAAGGCGATAGAGCAGATTGCGATAAGCCGTGGTCATCAGATAACGGAGAAGATAGACATAGACCTGCCGGGGAGCTTCGACAGTGAGGGCTTCAAGTCGGCAGACGTGGTGATAGAGTTCACTACCCCGGCGTCGGCGTTTGATAACTATAAGAAGTGTTTCGCACGTGGCAAGGCGGTAGTCAGCGGTACGACGGGATGGCTTGAGCATCTACCGGAGATACAATCTGCGTGTGAGGGTGGGAAACATACGTTCTTCTACTCGTCGAATTACAGCCTTGGGGTGAATATCTTCGCTGAGATAAACAGGCAGCTTGCGAAGTTGATGGACGGTTTTGAGGAGTATAAGCCGTCGATGGTGGAGACTCACCATATACATAAGCTTGACTCGCCGAGTGGTACTGCGATATCGTTGGCTAATGGGATAATAGACAACATGAAACGTATCGCGGGTTGGAAGCTCGACAGGACGATATATACGGCAGGCGAGAAGCCGACAGTCGTGGCTAATGAGACGATAGGTGCTGACCAGTTGCCGATAACGTCGTTGAGAGAGGGGGAGGTACCTGGCATACATACGATAAGGTATGAGAGTGAGGACGACTACATCGAGATAACGCATAGCGCCAAGGGTCGTAGGGGGTTAGCGATGGGTGTGGTGCTTGCCGCCGAGTACACGTTGGGGAAGAAGGGATACCTGACGATGAAGGATATGCTGGGATTCTAAGATGTAGGACTGAATGAGAAGATTTAACGAGATACCCACGATAGACTGGGTCAAGACGGCGGTAGTAGTCATCTTGTACCTGTTGATAGTGTTGTGGACGTGCAACCCATGGCTACTTATCTTTTTACCGATAGTGTTCGACATATACTCCACGGAGGTCATACCGTGGGGGGCGTGGAAGAGACGTAAGGATGGTAAGAAGCCAAGTGCCTTGGTAGAATGGATTGACGCTATCATATTCGCACTTATAGCCGTATATCTGGTGAACATATTCTTATTTCAGAACTATAAGATACCCACATCGTCGCTTGAGAAGTCGTTGTTGGTGGGAGACCACCTGTTTGTCAGTAAGTTCAACTATGGGCCGAGGATGCCGAATACGCCTATCAGTGTGCCTTTGACCCAGAATACTATGCCCTTCACGACATCTACACCGTCGTATCTTGAATGGCCTATGTGGGATTATCACAGGTTGGCTGGTACGGACAGTGTGCGTAGAGGGGATATCGTGGTGTTTAACTTCCCCGCAGGTGACACTGTGTGCGTCAACATGACCAATCCCGACTATTACTCAATAGCTCTTATTAGGGGCTTCAATGCTGTAAGTCAGAATGTCAAGGCACAGGAGGTGTTACGTGGCAAGAAGTCGGCATGGGAAAGGAATCATTACGTCATGGAGATAGGTCGTCAGTCACTTAAGCAACCATCGTCGCAACTTAGTGAGATAATATGGCGTCCTGTGGATAGACGTGACTGCTATGTCAAACGTTGCATAGGTATGCCAGGTGACATACTCAAGATAGTGCATAACACTGTCTACATCAATGGTGAGGTCAATGAGGACTATCCTGATGTGCAGCATAACTACTATGTCACGACTAATGGTCAGCTGCTCAACGACAGATTCTTCGACAATCTTGGCGTATCCGTCGAGGATCGCAGACAGGCAGGATTGGGTCCCCAATACATCATTCCCCTGACCCGTGAGAAGGCTAAAGCGGTCGAGCAGATACAGTTTATAGAAAGCGTCAAGATAGACGACGAGGAGGCCGACTCACTCGGCTTGAGCGTATACCCATACAGCCCCGACTATCCATGGAGCCGTGACAACTTCGGCCCTATATGGATACCACGACGTGGGGCGACACTCGACCTCACCCCCACCAACGCTCTCCTCTACGAACGTGCCATAACAGCATACGAGGGACACACACTCGACGTCATCAACGATACGGTATACGTAGACGGTCAGGAGACCACGACATATACCTTCGCCATGGACTACTTCTTCATGATGGGTGATAACCGACATAAGTCTGCCGACTCGCGATATTGGGGCTTCGTACCAGAGGACCACGTGATAGGTCGACCGCTCTTCGTATGGTTGTCGCTCGACCCAGATAAGAGCTTCCCTTCAAACATACGATGGGAGAGGTTCTTCAAGACTGACTTCGACCGTCGGTAATCATACGAGACCGACAAGAGATGCCCGTAAAGAGGGAGATAAAGAGACCTATTGAGAGGCGCAGGCTTGTCAAGGGACTCGTAGTAGGACTGTTGCTCGCTACTGCGATAGTATGGGTAAGGTCGTACGCATTACTGATACCTCTGGCAATATGCGTATGGACATATATATCGACCTACGCGTTCACGTTGCTGACATCATGGGTGGAGAGTAAGACACCTATCAGCAAGACATTACTGTCATGGGGAATGGCTGTCTTGTTTGGCATTGGATCCGTGGCGTATGTGATAACGTTCGTGATGTCCATAGCCAAAATATCATCGCCAGATAATGAAGATGGCATGTATGTCATCGACAAACTGCGATACGGCGTGGCTCGCGACACTTCCAACGTTGCCACATACTACCGCACTCATAAGCTTGGCATGATATCCCGTGGCGATATGGCACTAATCCATACCCCACAAGGTCTCCTCGCTCAGAAGATTGTAGCACTACCCAACGATACCGTCACAATATCCGACGGCTCACTATACATCAACGGTCTACCCTCCGACAACTCCCCACGACCCACAGCCACCTATAAGCTACGCCCCCACACCACCTACTCCGTCACACGGCAGATGCACGAGACGATGGCCGAAATGCTCAACGACGGTATACCCCAACCCACAGACACCTCCTCCATGCGTCTACCCATATCCCGACGTGAACGTGACTGGAAGCCCTACACCTACGCCACCATCCTCCACAACATGCCCGACGATCGTATCTTCCCCCACAACGCGGCATACCCATGGAACGCCTACCACTGGGGACCTATACGCCTCCCCAAACGTGGTGACTCCATACCCCTTACCTACGCTAACGTCATGCTCTACGGCCCACTTGTCAAGCAGTACGAAGGCACGACCCTCAAACCCCTCAAAAATGCCTCCTACACCTTCAAACTAAGCTACTACATGTCCCTAAACAACAACCGGGACATCATAGCCGACAGCCGACAATATGGCCCAATCCCCGAATACCATATCCTCTCACACATAATCAAACTATGACCATCTTCCGCAATATCCTCCTCCTCATGGCGGCCACATTCTCCATCTCCATATCCGCCCAACGCCTCGACCGTCAAACCTACGTGGCCAAATACAAAGACTGGGCCATAGAGGAGATGAACCGTACTGGCATACCCGCAAGTATCACACTCGCCCAAGGTATTCTCGAGAGCGACTGCGGCAACTCCGACCTCGCCACTCAAGCTAACAACCACTTCGGCATAAAATGTCACTCCTCCTGGACAGGCAAGACCATGCATAAGGACGACGACCGCGACAACGAATGCTTCCGTAGCTACGACTCCGCATTCGACAGCTTCCGCGACCATAGCGACTTCCTCACCAACACCAAACGCTACGCCTCACTGTTCCAACTCGATAAGTCCGACTACAAAGCATGGGCCAACGGACTTAAAGCCTGCGGTTACGCCACAGAGTCCACCTACGCTCAACGACTTATCAAAATCATCGAGGAAGAAGGCCTCCACATCTACGACACAACCAACTCCCAACAAGCCAACAACACCTCACCCACCCCCACCACCACTACCGACAACACCCCCGACCCCTCCCCCACCCCACACAACTCCTACTCCAACACCTTCGACATCAACCCCCTACCCCCACACGAGGTAATGTACAACAACGGCGTACGCTACGTCGAGCTATCCTCCGCCGATACATTCGAGAGCATAGCCGTCGAGTTCCACCTCATGACATGGGAGCTATATAAATACAACGACCTCGCAGCCGACGCCAACATCTCCAACCTGACCTTCATCTACCTCCGACCTAAACGCAACCGCTCTCACCCCGACTGCCCCACATATACCGCCAACGACGGCGACACAATGTGGAACATCGCCCACTCCTACGGCATAAAACTCCGTAAACTCCTCAAACGCAACGGCATGTCTCAAGGCCAAGAACCCGAACCAGGCCAAATAATCCGTCTACGATAACCACATGGCCCATCTCGGCATCTGCACATACCCTCTCATACCCATACGCGACCTCCCCTCCGAGGCCGCCGAACAAACAAGCCAACTTATCTTCGGCGAGGCATACGAGATTCTCGAGACTATCGACCGATGGACCCGCATACGTACCCTCTTCGACAACTACCTCGGATGGGTCGACTTCAAACTCCCACACACCCTGCCTCCCGAATTCATGTCACAATGGCTCAACGCCACACCCACCATATCCACCTCACCCATCTCACACATCCTCCGACACGGCGACCCTCGACCCATGCCCATAACAGGTGGCTCCGAATTTCGACTGATATCCGACAACTCCTTCCTCATCGGCGACACCCTCTTCTCCCTCACCACCGACACCCTATCCCCCACCCTGCCAGCCGACCCCATCGACGCCGCTCTCCAGTTCTTCGGCTCACCATACCTATGGGGCGGACGATCCCTATTCGGCATAGACTGCTCTGGTCTCACGCAGATAGCCCACAAGATATGCGGCCGCCCCATCCCCCGCGACGCCTCACAGCAAGTTCACCTCGGACACGAGGTATCACTCGCCCAAGCCGCACGCAACGACCTCGCCTTCTTCCAGAAAGACGACGGCCGCATCTGCCACGTCGGCCTATACATGGGCGATAACCATATCCTCCACTCCTCAGGCTCCGTACGTATCGACTCCCTCGACTCTTACGGCATCTACAATAACGAACGTCAAACTTATACCCACAAGCTACTATGTTTAAAGCATTTAGACTAACCACACTCTCCCTACTCCTCACCACATCCCTCCTCTCCTCCGCACAGTCGCACGACCTCTTCTGGCTCGGCGCCGACATCAGCGGCACTACCGAACTCGAAGCACGTGGCGACAAGCTCTACAACGCCAAAGGCGAACTACGCGAGAATACCGCACTAATGCACGAACTCGGCCTGAACGCCATACGTCTTCGTGTATGGGTCAACCCCGCACAAGGCTTCTGTAACCCCGACGACGTCCTCACCATGGCCAAACGTGCCAAATACTACGGCATGCCCGTCATGGTCGACTTCCACTACAGCGACTGGTGGGCCGACCCCTCTCACCAGACAATACCCGCCACCTGGCAATACTACAAGCCCGACGAACTCCAACACGTCCTATACCAACACACCCGACATACCCTGCAACTCCTTCGCGACGCCAACATCGATGTTCGATGGGTGCAAGTAGGCAACGAGACAACCAACGGCTTCATATGGCCCAAAGCCGACGCCAAAGAGCACATGCAGACTTACGCTGAACTGACTCGCTCCGGCTACTACGCCGTGAAAGACGTATACCCCGACGCACAAGTTATCATCCACATCGACTGCGGCGCCGACCCCCAACGCTTCGACTTTATCCTCGACGGCCTCAAACAATATGGCACAAAGTGGGACATCATAGGCCTCAGCGTCTACCCCTACTGGGATAAACAAGCCGGTCTTACCGCCTCAACGCAAGAAACACTCGACAAGTTCGCAGCCAACATCATCCGTATGGCCAACAAATACGGCACCGACGCCATAGTAGTCGAAACCGGAGTCCTCGTAGCCAACCCCAAAGAAGGTAAAAAGGAACTCGCCGACATTATCAACTATGCTCGCAACCACACCAACGGCCACTGCCACGGCGTATTCTACTGGGCTCCCGAACTCGAAGGTCAATACCCCCTCGGCGCTTTCAAAGACGGCAAACCTACCATCATAATGGACGCCTTCACCGAAGCAGCTCGTCAATAACACCCTAACATCTCGATATATGAAGTTTACCGAGAACCACAAACTCGGAGACATCCTCTCCGAACACTACCAGATCCTCCTCCTCCTCTCCCGATTCGGCATAAGCCTCGGTGTAGGCGATAAGACCATACGACAAGTATGCCTCGAAGCCAACGTCGACTCCCCTACCTTCCTCGCCGTAATAAACTACGTCGCAACAGCCGACAGCTCCCTCTACCACCAAGTCAACGTCAACGCCATGATGTCCTTCCTTCAAGAAGCACATCACTACTACACCGACTTCCTCCTACCCGAACTACGCTCCAAACTCTTCAACGTGGTAAAAGCCACCCCCGACAACACCCTCGCCGAACTCGTCATGCGACTATTCGACACCTACGCCACCGCCGTCAACCGCCACCTGTCCTACGAGAACAAAGTCCTCTTCGCCTACGCCAACCGCCTCGCCAACGGCGAAAAAGACCTCTCCAACTTCAACCTCACCAACTTCATCACCCAACACGACAATATCGACAACCACCTACTCGAACTCAAAAACGTCATGATACGATACTTCCCCGCTACCAACAACCCCAGGGAAGTCCACCAAGTCCTATACGACATTTTCAACTTCGAGTCCGACCTCCTAAGCCACTGCAATATCGAGGACAACCTCTTCATCCCAGCCCTCCTCGACATGGAACGCAACGCCAACCTCGCCAAATAACTACCAAATGCCACAACAATCCCTCAAAATAGCCGTTGCCGAGCAAAACACCATCGTCCGAATGGGCATGATCGCTACCCTCAAAAGGCTTCTCGGCACCAACGCCACATTCCTCGAAGTCGCCAACCCCAACGACCTCGATACACGCCTCGCCTCTTTCGTCCCCTCAATCATCATCATCTCCCCAACCTTCGGCAACCCCCTCAACATCACCACACTACGCGACAAACCTAACCTCTACGCCCGAGGAGCACGCTTCGTCGCACTGCTCTCTCAACTCGTCAACTCCTCACAACTCGCCAACTTCGACGCACAAATATCCATCTTCGACTCCGAAGACGACATCCTCACCCTAATCGACCAACTTCAAGGCCACGACACCAACTCCTCCGACGACTCCTCCGACACCCTCTCCGAACGCGAGAAGGAGATAGTCCGCGGCGTAGTAAGCGGCCTCGCCAATAAGGAAATAGCCAACCAACTGAACATCTCCGTCTACACCGTCCTCACTCACCGACGCAACATCGCTCGCAAACTCAACATCCACTCCTCCATCGCACTTACCATCTACGCCATCTCTAACAAGCTCGTCGACGTCAACGACATCAAATAACCTCCTTTGTTTTTCTTCAAAAACACCTCCCCCACCCCACCACAACCCCCTCTAAACCCCTATCCACACCCAACACACTGTCAATCACCCATTTAACCCCACCCCCACCACCCACCTCCCAAAAATCCCCCTAATTTCGCCACAAACCCTCCCCACCCTATTCCTCCTACCTCCCGACCCTCAACGCCCAAACACGACAACACCAGACCCCAAATCACCCACGTCACACCCTCACTGCGCCACCCACCTGCCAACCTCCCACCTGCACCCCACCAACATCCTACCAAACTCCTACCAA
>CAZPPW010000021.1:0-12728 GCA_964588595.1 uncultured Marinilabiliaceae bacterium | reverse complement strand
CGAAGCATAAAAAGTGCATCACCGAAGCATCACCGAAGCATCAACCCTCAACCCGACTTTCTCGTCAAACTCCAAACGCCCCCTCCGCACGTTTTCCTATTCACCAATTTCGCCCCTTTTTTACGCTTTCCACAAATCGCCACTCCCCCCTTTCATGTCATTTCCACACGCCCACGCCCATACGAAAACAGAGGAGGCCGTGTCCCATCACGACCTCCTCTGCCTCATTTCCGCTCTATCTCGTCCGCCCTACTGCGCGCCCCCCTCGTCCCCCTCTTTCTTCTCCACGCTCTCCCCATCCTTACCCTCCGCCTTCTCCATAGTCTCATACACTCCCTTGTCGCACAATATCACCCCCTTATCCGTAATCTTCTGTACCACAGCCGTTATCACCTGACCACGCCTCGGCATCGGCTTCGGCTTACCCTCCTCATAACCCGCCATATAATACATCGGCCAGAACCCCTTACCCGCCGTAGGCAACTGCACATACACCCCCGTCCGCGACGTGAACACCACCTTTGCCGTGAACAAATCACCCACCTTGAAATACTCCTGAGGCTTATGCTTCTGACGCTCCAAGATCTCCGCCCACTTTTCTTTGTCACACAACAATATATATTGCTTGCCAACAAGGAATATCACCAAATCCAAATCCTCCCCCACAGCTGGCAACGGACGCTCCTCACCATCAGCCCCCAACGACCAGTGACTCCTCTGCAACAAACCCCGACCTCCCCGAGGCAACGCCACCAACGCACCCTCCTTGCATATCTCCATCACCGTGCACTCCACCTCATCCCCTATCTTATACACCTCCCGCAACGGAGACCCCACATGTAGTCTCTGCAACGCATACTTCGCCTTGTCACACAACGTATACCCCTGCTTGCTCCCCTTCACCACCACCGCCGTGAACTCCTTGCCCAACTCCAACTCACCCTCCTCTGGCGCCACAAGCATCTCGCTCTTCTTCAAAAAGCCCAACCCACCCTTCGGCAACGCCATGACTATCTTGTTGCCATACAGATCCGTAATGACACCCGTAACCTCCTTCCCAGGCTTATAACAATGCATCGCCACAGCACGCATCACCGGCTGCTGAGCAAACTCCGACCTGAACATAGCCTCCACCTCTCGCCTATGCTCCATCCACACCTTCATGTCGCACAACCCCAACCTCCCCGCAATAAACGTCACAACAGCGTCCACACTCTCACCATTCTGCGCCAAAACCCTGCCATCCCTGTCCGACAACTGCGGGAACAGCTCCTTGAAACTCTGACCCTGAAGCCCATCTTCCCCCACCTCGAAGAACAAATGATAGTCGCGCGCCCACCTATACGTCGCCCTGACAACGTCCCCCACACTATACAACGCCCCAGCCGCAAGCCCATCACTATCCCTCTCACGCATCTCCCTAATCTCATCCTCCGTCATCTCCCACGCCCCCTCAGGCTTCTCCCGCGTCTGCTTGATGCTGAACATCAGGCGGTTATGACGCCTGTCCGCACCTATAAACATGGCATCAACAGTATCACCCTCCCGCAACGAGTCCCGCACGCTATCCGTCCTGTGCCAACTAACCTCATTGCGCCACACCACGCCCTCTATCTTCACCTTATCCTTAACCTGCTGCAACACAGCACGATCATCCTCCACACCCGCCACCTGCATCAAAAATATCTCCCCCTCACCATGCTCCGCCAAGAACGCCGTCATCGACACAAACCGCATCGACGTCAACGACACCGGCTTCATCATCTCACGCTGCTCCTGCTTATGCAACTTCTCCTCACCGCAAAGCCGCAAATAATCCTTATTCGCCGACACACCCACCACCACACGCTCGCCACGCCTATACCTCCGAGGCATATCGTTAGCATCCTTATCCATCAAATACGTAGGCAGAAAACCAGCCCCACCACGGCTCAACTGCACATACACACCATTATCCTGAACCTTCGTCACCACACCCTCAAGAGCCTCACCAAGCCTATACTCCGGCACACGACCACGCTGACCCCCCGACGCATCACGCCGCTGAGCCTCAACCCCGCGCCTCCGCTCAGGCATACGGCTCAAATCAATCTTACCCAACACCTTTGGCCCCGACTGCGCACTCACCCGCACCGGCTCACGCTCCACAACCCGTGGACGGCTCTCCGCCACCCGCGACCCACCATCCTCAGCCTCCGCAAGCTGCACCGGCTGACCAAGCTCCCTCACCACAAGCCGCACCTCATCACCTATCCTGACGGCAAAATAACCATCAGCATCACACAAGGTCTGCGCACAATACTTCGGCACATACCCAAACTTACCATTCGGCAACGATACCGACAATCCGTTAGATTGTACCTTCCGGACAACGCATTCCACAACGTCGCCCACGTTAAGAGTGTTCACCATCTCTTAATCCTCGCTTTTCATAAGTCTCTCGCGCTCCACCTCCGCTCCAGACAGTTCCACATAACTATTCTCTTCGCTGAATCTACGCCCCCGCGAGCATCGGTGGTAATGCCACGCTCGGCAACGACAAAGATGCAAAAAATTCCGCTCACTCCCCAATATTTCACGAACAAAACGAACTCCTCCTCCACACACCCCTCACACCACAACTCCCCACACAGCCTCACTTACCCCCCAACGCCTCTCGCCGCACCTTCCGAGGCGACATCCCCATCTCCCTCTTCACATACTTCCCGAAAAACGACAAATTCTTAAAACCGCTAAGCTCCGCTATATCCTTCACCGACAACACCGGGTCCCCAAACATCCGGCTCAACTTCCTTATCACCTTCTGACTGATTATCTGGCGCGCCGTCATACCCGTCTGACTCTTGCACACCGTCGACAAATACTTAGCCGTCACGCACATCATCCGCGCATACGCCGCCACCTCCCGCGTCCTGGGTGTCATCTCCTCAGCCAAATCAATAAAACGACTCACTATCTGCTCCGCCGACTGATACACCGCCACACCCGTCTTCTCCCCCACAGCACGCATAATCGCGTCATAACAACACATCAACACCGCCTTGATATGCATATCCAACGCCTCATCCGCATGCGCACCCCTCAACCCCGCGGCCCGCCCCTGCAAATACTCCATGTCCCGCCGCACACCCTCCGCATCCTCCGCCGACAACCTCACCACAGGATACGTCTCCAACACCCGCTTCGTGCTCCACCGGTTACCACCTATAAGCAAAAACTTCTCAAAATAATCCGGCGAAAACACCATACCCAAACTCCTGAAATCCCGACCCAGCTCCACACTCTCAAAAAACTGCTTCGGATGGCACACCAACAACTGCCCACTCCCCACCTCCACATCCCCACTCCCCAGCCGCAACACACCCCTCCCCCCAGTGCACAATACCCCCATATACACTTCCGCCTGACGACGCATCAGCTCCTCGCCGCCCAAGCCCCCAAGCAATGTCACCCGCCCGTCAGCATACGCCACGACATCATGCGAGTGCTCCACAATCTCATTGAATTTCGTTCTACGTTCCATCGATAGGTGTTTTGAATTGGTAAGCTAATTTCGCTACTTCTTGTATAATTATATACACTCCAACCCCATTTTATGCACCTATCAAACTAATCTCGCGAACTATATAACACTTTCCTCACAAATCGCACACCTCCACCCCTCCCCACTACGCACAATAAAACGGCGACCTCACCACCGTGAAGCCGCCGCCTATCCCTTATATCACACCACCTTACTCCCCTCCCATGCACAACCTCTTCGCCTCGCCACTCATACCAGTGCTCGAGAACCCACCATCATGATACAAATTTTGCATCGTCACCATACGAGTCAAGTCCGAAAACATCGCTATGATATAATTAGCGCAATCATCAGCCGTCGCATTACCCATAGGACTCATCTTCTCAGCAAAATTCATCAACCCGTCAAAACCACTAATACCCGAACCCGCCGTAGTCGCAGTAGGCGACTGCGAGATCGTGTTCACCCTCACACGGCGCTCCCGACCATATATATACCCAAAACTCCTCCCTATGCTCTCCAGCAACGCCTTAGCGTCAGCCATGTCATTATAACCGTCTATCGTCCTCTCAGCCGCACCAAAACTCAACGCCACCACACTACCCCACTCCGCTATCGCATCCATCTTATACGCCACCTGCATCATCTTATGAAACGACAACGCCGATATATCCAACGTCTTCTCCAGAAAACCATAATCCAAATCCGTATACTCCCGCTTCTTCCTCACATTCAACGACATCCCTATCGAATGCAACACGAAATCCAACTTCCCCCCAAGCACCTCCTGCGCCCGCTCAAACACCAACCCCAACTCCTCCACACTCGTAGCGTCCGCCGCTATAAGCTCCGCACCCGTCTCCGCACTCAACTCCCTCACCTCTCCCATCCTGCACGCCGCAGCCGTGTTCGACAACACAAACACCGCCCCCTGCTCCCGTGCCTTCTCCGCCACCTTCCACGCTATCGACTGCCTATTCAGAGCACCAAATATCACACCCCGCTTCCCCTCCAGCAAATTCTGTATCATAATCTATATCCTTTTATTATTCCCCGCAAAGATAACACATCTCCCCATCATTCCCTCCTACCACCCCATAACCCCCAGTCGCAACCTACAGTTGCACACCCGCCGCCCACATCCCCTCTACGCCGCCAGGCGTGCCAACCTCCCCCCTCTTGCATATTCCCCATATTTTCCCTATCTTCGTCAGCAAACCAACATCTATCACACAATGAACAAACTAACTCTAACCATCGCCCTCTCCTCCTGCTTGGGCACCACCACCATCGCGCAAAGCATCTCCCCCGACCTCCGCTTCAGCATAGAACTCAACGCCGGACTATCCTACCTCCGCGGCTCCGAGACACTCGCCGACTACGCCTCACTATGGAACGCCGTCGACTACGACGACGAGATCGCTCCCAACTTCGGCGCCGGCATATCCTTCGACTTCGCCACAGGATGCTACTTCGGCATACAGACCGGCCTGCACTACCAAATGAAAGGCACACGCTTCCACGGCGAACTCGACGACGACTACATCCAGCCCCTCACAGTCGTCACCTGCAAGGACATCGACATCCGACTCCACTACATCCAGCTCCCTCTCCTCCTCCGCTACCGCCGCCAGATAAGACAACACCCCATCGAATGGGAAGCTAAAGCCGGCGCCTACATCTCCTACGCCGCAGGCGGACGCGCCTACGTCGACAACAAAGTATGGACCTTCTCCCAAACCTACGACAAGGACGACTTCACCTCCACCACCTTCGAACATCGCTCCTACGACGCTTTCAACGACGACACCATGTCCGCCATATTCTCCGACTGGCTCGGCACCTCAGCTCAATACGACTCCCGACGCATAGATGCCGGATTCGTCATCGCCGGAGGCGTCACATTCTGGACTCTCGCCGGCAACTACTACGTCGGCCTATCCCTCGAGAAAGGCGTGGTAGGCGTCATCGAGACCTCCTCACCCCTCGATAGCAGCCATAAGCTGCGCAACCAGTCCCTCTCCCTCAACGTCGCCTTCACCTTCTAACCCCCACCCCACACAACAAGCCGCGGCTGCACACCCTCCAAGGTATGCAGCCGCGGCTCTCTTTGCGCCCAGCTCTACTTCACCAAGTGCAATATATGCCCCATGCGCTCCTTCTTCGTGCGCATGTAATACTCGTTATACTTGTTTGGCTCTATCTCAATAGGCACCACCTCCGCTATCTCAAGACCATACGACTCCAACCCCACCCTCTTAACCGGGTTGTTCGTCATAAGACGCATCCTGTGCACCCCCAACTCCTTCAATATCGATGCCCCAACACCATAATCCCTCTCATCAGGGTCAAACCCCAAATGTATATTGGCATCCACCGTGTCCAACCCCTCCTCCTGCAACTTATACGCCTCAATCTTCGCCATCAAGCCTATCCCACGACCCTCCTGGTTCAGATACACCACAACTCCCTTCCCCTCCTTCTCTATCGCCTGCATCGACTTATGCAACTGCTCCCCACACTCACAACGCATCGACCCGAATATATCCCCCGTCATGCACGACGAGTGCACCCTCACCAATATCGGCTCGTCTGCCTCCCACTTACCCTTGATAAGCGCAATATGCTCCTTACCATTGCTCGTCTGCCTGAACGGTATAAGCCGGAAATCTCCGTATGCCGTCGGCAAATGCACCTCACTACCCCGCTTCACCAACGTCTCCGTCCTGAGCCTATACGCTATGAGGTCCTTTATCGAGATCAGACGCATGCCATATTTCTTCGCTATCTCACGCAACTGCGGCAACCGCGCCATCGTCCCATCCTCATTCATTATCTCTATCAACGCCGCAGCAGGCTGAAGACCCGCCAATCGCGCCAAGTCTATCGCCGCCTCCGTATGACCCGAACGCCTTATCACACCCCTGTTCTGAGCATACAGCGGGTTGATATGACCCGGACGCCCAAAGTCCGTAGGCTTGCTCGCTGGATCCGCAAGGGCTCGTATGGTCGCCGCACGGTCATGTATCGACACCCCGGTGGTGCAACCCTCAAGCAGGTCCACCGACACAGTGAACGGCGTACCCAATATCGACGTGTTGTCACTCACCATGTGCGGCAACTCCAACTGCTCACACCGCTCTATCGAGAGAGGGGCGCACAGCACGCCTCGCCCGTTCTTCAACATGAAGTTCACCTTCTCGGGCGTGATGAGCTCCGCCGCCGTGATGAAGTCACCCTCATTCTCGCGATCCTCATCATCCACCACTATGACGAACTCGCCTCGCTTGAACGACTCAACAGCATCCTCTATGCTGTCCAACCGCTCACGAGCGTCTGTCTGATTGTCAGTAGTCATTATATCTGTTGTACTTTTTTCGTGTGTGTCTACTATCTATCACCCACCATCAAAACGCCGTAGTGTCACCCTGCTCTCGCCGCTTGCGCAACTTAGCCAAGTGACGCTTCCTGATGATGAGCTTTATCCTGTCAGCTATCTTCGCATACGCCTCCGAACGGAACAACGCCGAGTCCGTAGCCGACTTATACGTCAAGAACGACCCTATGATGAGCAGCACCGTAGTCGACAACCACATGCCGCACCACACCGGCCATACTCCCTCCCGCGCCATCTTAGCCCCAAAGGTGTCTATGACGTAGTAAAATATGAAGAATAATATCGAGATGACGATAGGCGTGCCCAACCCACCCTTACGTATTATCGCACCAAGAGGCGCGCCAATGAAGAAGAACACCATGCACGCCACAGGCAAAGAGAATTTCCTGTGCATCTCCATCCTATGCCGGTTCACCTTCAACTGCTCACTCTCATACCCCGCTTGCTTGTCATCCACCACCTGCTTGTTGCTCCTCGCTATGCGCAACGCGTTCTGCATCGCCGTGTGCAACTTGCGGGGCGTCAACGTGTGCGCCAGGCTGTCCGTCGGTATCATCAACGCAGTGTCTATGGCAAGCACAAACAGAGAGTCTGTCTTATACCGGTAATTAGCCTTCTTCAACGTGAATGTGCGCACATCCGTCCTCAACTGCGTCGTCAACGAGTCTCGCCTGTCAACAAGCGAGTCACAGTCATGACGCAACTGCTGCAAGTCCTTCATGCGGTCGTTCGTCTTGAACGCATCCTCATTCGTCCTCGAGAAGTCCAACCCGTCTACCTTTATCTGGAACACCTCCCGCGAGAACTCATCATGCCTATACATCTGCCTGTCACGATCCGACATGCGCTTCGTCCCTGTGGTCACCTTCTCGTCGTATGTGATGCCACTGAACAGCGTCAGCCTTATCATACCCGCCTTGTTGTCTATGTCCATAAGCCCCGAGTCCGCCATCGTGACGTTGATATTGCGGTTTATGCGGTCCCTATGGTCATGTATGATGAGGTCATACAGCATGCCCGTCTCACGATTCTTCTTCGTCACCTTGATGCGGAAACCATCCACCCCGTCATAATACACCCGCTCCTTGAGCTCCAACTCCGGCCGCTGCTGCCTCACGCTATACAACAACGAGTAGAATTTAAGGTTCGCCACAGGCAACACGTTGTTCGAAAACCAAAACGCCGACACCGACACCAATCCCGTCACGATAATCATCGGACGCATAATGCGGAACAACGATATCCCGCTCGCCTTCATCGCCGTCAACTCATAGTTCTCCCCCAAATTGCCAAACGTCATCAACGCCGCCAGCAATATAGCCAAAGGCAACGCCATAGGCACCACCTGCAAAGCCACATAAAACAGCAACTCCGCCATGACGCTTATCTCCAAACCCTTGCCCACAATGTCATCCACATACCTCCATAACCCCTGCATCACAAGGATGAATAGAGAAATGAAGAACGTCATGGCCAACGGGCCAGCATAGTTGAGCAGGACGAACTTGTGAAGCTTTTTCATCTGTTTGCCTCAAGCAACCCCAAAGGTACTAATTTCTATCTACTTTACTGCCCCACTAAGGAAATCAGCGAACGCTCGGGCATCCTCGTCATACGAACGGCTACCCGTCAACGCCTTGCCCTCCTCGTCCACCACGACATAAAACGGCTGAGTATTAGCACCAAACTTATGGCTCTGCAAATAGCTCCACTTATCCCCTACCGTCCTGAGCCGCACACTCTTACCTCCCTCGTTAACCTCAATAGGCTCCTCCAATGGCGTCTTGTCATCCACATACAACGACACAAGTATAAACCGCTCGTTTATAAGTCCCGACACTTCCGGGTCACTCCACACCGCCGCCTCCATCTTACGGCAATTCACACACCCATAACCCGTGAAGTCCAACAGCAATGGCTTACCCTCCTTCGCCGCCGCCTTCAACGCCTCATCATAATCCCCATACTGCGCCTCGACACTCTTCTGCCCCATACGGAAATCCTGTGTCGACATCGGCGGGGCGAATGCGCTGATAGCCTTCAACGGCGCCCCCCACAACCCCGGCACCATATACACCGCAAACGCCAACGACACCAACCCACAAAAGAACCGTGTCACTCCCACATGCCGCACATCATCATCATGCGTGAACTTCAACCATCCCAACATATACGCCCCAAGCAACGCAAATATCACTATCCACAACGCCAAGAACGTCTCACGGTCCAGCAGATGCCAACCGTACGCCATATCCGCCACCGACAAGAACTTCAACGCAAACGCCAACTCCACAAAGCCCAACGTCACCTTTATCACATTCATCCACCCGCCCGATCGTGGCGCACTCTTCAACAACGACGGGAAGAGGGCGAACAACGTGAACGGTATAGCCAACGCCAACGCGAAACCAAGCATCCCCACGGCAGGCGCCAAAATGCTCCCCTCCGACGCCACTGCCACCAACAAGAACCCTATGATGGGTCCCGTGCACGAGAACGACACCAACGCCAACGTGAACGCCATAAGGAATATTGCCACAAGCCCCGTAGCCTTGCCCTTCCGGCTCTCCACCTTGTCCGCCCACGACGACGGCAACGTTATCTCAAAGGCCCCAAAGAACGATGCCGCAAACACAAGCAGCAACACGCAGAAGAAGATGTTGAACACTGCGTTCGTAGCCAACGCGTTAAGCTCCGACGCACCCCAAATGCCCGTCACCACAAGCCCAAGGGTAAGGTATATCACCACTATCGCCGCTCCATACGTCAACGCCTCACCCACCGCCTTCCTGCGCTCCTTGTTACGCTTCAAAAAGAAACTGACCGTCAACGGTATGATCGGCCACACGCATGGCGTGAATATCGCTATCAACCCACCAAGCAACCCCTGCAACAATATCTTCCACAAGGGCATAGATTCCGCACTCGACAACGAGTCACCATGGCTCTTCATCTGCTCCACCGACGACGCCCACGCGCCACTGGTCACGAGCGTGTCCGGCAGCGCAGCCCTGACCTCAATCTTCTTATCCTCAACCGCCGGTGCCGTAGCCTGAGCCACAGAATACGACCCCTTGTTAGTAAAGTCCACATGCGTCGGCGGCAGACAACTCTGGTCATCACACGCCCCATACTCCAACGTCAAGTCAAGGGCATACTCCCCACCCAACAGCTTGACATGCTGCACGAACGACACGGCACGCTCAAAGTAACGCACCTCCATGCCGAACATCTTGTCCTCCTTCTTGACCTCACTACCCCGTGCCACAAGCGCACCATCCAGCTCCGCCCCCTCCAAACTATTGACCATAAGCGACGCCGATATAGGCCCCCCATCAGGCAAACCCGTAGAATACACGTGCCACCCACGGTCTATCGTGCCCTGAAATATCACATCCGCCTCACCCGGCTTATCCGACATCTCCATACGTGTCGAGAAATGCACCGGCTCTACCATCTGCGCAAAGACGGCCAGTGAGACTATAAAGGCTGTAAGCAGTACAAAAAGACGCTTCATCGTTATGTTTGTATGTTTCTTTAATCAGTTTGCAAAGACAACGATTCTCCGCAATATATGCAAGACTCAGACCCTATTCCTTCGTCTCCTTAAGCAATCCCGACGGCACACCATACCCCACGATATACACCAACTGCCGAGCACGTGTCATGGCCATATAGAGCAACGTGCGCCGCGACACAAGATACTCCTGTTGCTGCTGCTCACTCATGGTGAAGAAAGGGTAGCCTCTGGTCAACTTCGACGGCATACTCTTCTCATTAACGCCTATAAGTATCACCACACGAAACTCAAGCCCCTTCAGCGAGTGCATAGTGCACAGGTTGACACCCTCCGGGTCACCATCACGCTTCGCCCCCTTGATAGTCCTATATGCCACACCGTCACTATGCAACCGCGTCTCCATAGTCTTCAAACCACTATTAGCCGACGCCGCAATACATATCTCCGACAACTTAATCCCCGACTCCTCACACTCCTTCAGCCACGCCACAACCTGCTCCGCCTCCTCCTTGTCACTACCCACCATCCTATACTGTGGCGCCACACCATCATGTATCAACGACACATACCCCTCCAACGTCTCCTTACCTCCCTCCATGTCATCAAACTCCACTCCCTTCACCACGCTCACCGCCATACGCCTGATAGGCTCCGTCGTACGATAGTTCACCTTCAACCGCCTGCTCCGCACACCATACACGTTGATGCCAGCCGCCGAAAAGTTTATCCTACGACCCGAATAAATACGCTGCAACGGGTCACCAGTCAAGAATATGTCATTACGCCCCTTAGCCACAAGCGCACGTATAAATCGCAACTCAGGATTAGAGAAGTCCTGAAACTCATCAGCTATGACGTTAGTGAACGGATGAATACCATTATCATACAAATACTTGGTGACGCAGTTGAATAGCTCCGTACGGTCCACCTGCTTCCTCTCCCTCTTCAACGCCACATACTTCTCCACAAGCCCCCATACCTCAATACGCTGCTTCCGACTCAACGACTTCTCCCTGCCTATACGCTGCTGCGACAAATAGTCCCCCTGACTGCGGTTGTCAAAATACAATATCACACTCACATACTCGTCATCAAGAAACTCTGGCGTGAATGCCGTATCCTCTTTGCTCAACAACTCCTTCCAAAGGTCAACCGCACACTCCCTGCCACCATAATAATCAAGAATGGCAGTCTCATCATCCTCCATGCCGAGCAACTTATACTCCTTAGCCATCTTGCCAAGCAAACCATCTATATTGTCGAGCACATACCGCTGCTTAGGCACCTCAAGCTTCGCTATCATCTCCCCCAAATTCTCACTCAACGCCTTCGTATACGTGGTGAACAACACCCTCGCCCCAGGCCCCTCACACAACCGCTTCAGCCTATGCAACGCAGCCACAGTCTTACCCGTACCCGCTCCACCACTCACCTTCATCGTCCCCTTATAGTCCGAATCCACCAGCACCCTCTGCGACGGATGCAAGAATATCTGCCACTCCTCCATACCCTGCTCCAAGATACGACGCAACGCGTCATCATCCGTAAGCTCCACAAAGTTCCGCCTGTTATTGCCGCTACGCAACTTATCCTCTCCCTCTGCCGCCTTACCCTCGGCTATCGTGGCGATAATACTATCAATAGGCTCACCACACATGTAATAGAAAATACTCTCATACACATCCGACGGCAATACCGATGCCAACGCCTCAAGGTCTCCCTCACCCCTTATACTCTCCACCCTGCCCACCAACTCCTCCGGCACACCTATCGCAAGTAGCTTCTCACGCCCCACACCATCAAACACACGCACCTCCTCCGGCGAACTCTGAGGACTCCTAACCTCCTCCTTCACCTCCTCCACATTCACTATCTGAACCGTATGTGTATAATCATTCCATACGCAACTCCTATTAGTACCCCACCTGTACGCCGCCTCATGAGAATCCACATACAACAAGCACAACGCCTCAGAACCTATCACACCAAGCACCACACGATAGCCCCTATCCACACGAGCCGTACGCAACGACCTGTCCCTGAACTGCTCCACCGGCTCAATATGCAACCCCGCCGACATGGGATTCTCCTCTATCTTATCCAAAAACGCCATCACCTTCGCCTGCACCATCTTCGGCAAACGAATCATAGCCTCAATGAAATCCTTACCTAACAGTATCTGCATACCTCAATACCATAATACAACACGCTAATATACGCAAATCTCTCCCAACACCCAACACCACCCACGTTTCCCTCCAACCCCAAACATACCCCCATGATACCCC
>CAZPPW010000020.1:0-27169 GCA_964588595.1 uncultured Marinilabiliaceae bacterium | reverse complement strand
ATGCTGTCCGTGGGGTTCATGGCTATGTACTTGTTGGTCGCAGTGGACATTCAGATGTAAAGCCAAACCTCTTTACTCCACCCTTCTCCCCCCCAAAAAAAAATTCCCAGCAATAAATCCCCACCTCACGCGTATAACACACACGCAATCCAAGAAAGCATGTTATTCATGGCACTAAAAACGGTGTGTCTTGCAACTATCCTGGGGTATGCTCCTCCACGGTCCACCAGTAAATAAACTACAAGATGCTGCGTTTTTACTCCTGTTCATAGTGAGTGGTTTCGGGGCTGTGCGGTGACGCATAGCCCCGTTCACTCTTCCCCCTTTTTCCCACCGCCTCTTCACCATATCCCCTTTTTTCCATAACTTTAGAGCCGCTCAAATGATACTCGACAAACTCAATATCATCAACTACCGCAACATCGCGGCCGCCGACCTCTCCCTCTCCCACGGCATAAACTGTCTCGTCGGCCCTAATGGCGCCGGCAAGACCAACGTCCTCGACTCCATCTACTACCTCTCCTTCTGCAAAAGCTACTTCGGGCTACCCGACACAGTCAACCTCCGCCACAACGAACCCTTCTTCGTCATCCAAGGCCGTTACTCCGACAACGACATCACAACCGACATATACTGCGGCGTCAAGCGCGGCTCAAAAAAGCAATTCAAACGCGACAAAAAAGAATACCCGCGCATCGCCGACCATATCGGGCTACTCCCACTCGTCATAATCTCCCCAGCCGACGAAGACCTCATAGCCGACGGCGCCGAAGCACGACGACGCTACGCCGACAGCGTCATCTCGCAATGCGACAAGGCCTACATGGAACACCTCATGGCCTACAACCGCCTTATCACACAACGCAACATCCTCCTCAAACAACTCGCCGACACCCCAAACCCCGACACCCGACTGCTCGACGTCTACGACATCCAACTCGCCACGCACGGCCAAGCCATATCCCTCTGCCGACGACAATTCGTCCAATGGCTCCAACCCGTCGTGACCAACCTCTACCAACATATAGCCGACAACGCCGAAGCCGTATCACTCAACTACATCACAGGCCTCGACCGCTACGACCTCTACCAAGGCCTCGTCGACGCACGCTCCCGTGACCTCGCCCTCGGCTACACCAGCCGTGGCACGCACAAAGACGACATCGACTTCCTCATGGACTCCTACCCCATAAAACGAGTCGGCTCACAAGGACAACGCAAATGCTTCGTCATAGCTCTCAAACTCGCGCAATACAAATACCTCGCCGAGAAGAAAAAACAACTCCCCACACTGCTCCTCGACGACATATTCGATAAACTCGACACCCTCCGAGGCGACAACCTCATCGCCATGCTCACATCCAACGATTTCGGGCAAATATTCATCTCCGACACCAACATCTCCCGCCTACGCCGCGTGCTCGACAAGACCCCACGCGACTTCGCCATTTTCAACGTCAACGCCGGCGTCATAACCCCCGCCAACACCCCAGCCCAATGAAAATAGATACCTCACGCCCACTGTCCGACATCCTCGCCGATGTGCTGCGCAACGACGGCACAGGCAAACTACTCCTCGAGAAACGCGCCGAGAGTGTTTGGTCAAGCATCGTAGGCCCCACTGTCGTGCGCGCCACATCTTCCGTGCGTGTCCACGATGGCGTCCTCTATGTGGGCCTCAACAGCAGCCTCGTCCGCAACGAGCTCTTCTACCTCAAACCCCAAATCCTCCAGGCCATAAACAAGGCCGTAGGCCAAGATGCCATTTCCGACATCATCTTCCGATAACTTTCTCACAATGACTGACTTCCTCTCTCAGATTCTCTCCGAGAACCACATCACCCCACTGACCACCGTGGCACGCCTCGCCCTCGGTCTCATCCTCGGACTATGCATCGGTTTCGAGCGTCAGATCCGCCGCCACGATGCCGGTCTGCGCACCTTCACCCTCATCTGCCTCGGCTCCACGTGCGCCGTCGTCATCTCCATCTGGATTCCACAAGCCTACCCCGATATGCTCAATGGCGACCCCGGCCGTATCGCCGCCCAAGTGCTCGCAGGCGTAGGTTTCATAGGCGCGGGCGCCATAGTCAAGAGTAAAGGCGGCGTGCAAGGTCTCACCTCCGCGGCCTGTATCTGGCAGACGGCTATCGTCGGCATGACAGCCGGGGCTGGACTATACCTCGCGGCTATAATCATGGCCATAATGACCCTCTTCGTCCTCGTCACGATGGAGCGTTTCGAACGTCTGCTACGTATCGACGGCGAAAACCTCATCCTCACCGTGACGCTCTCCACACCCGTCCCAGATGCCGAAGCCATAACCGCCGCCGTATCCGCCACAGGGGCACGACTCCGCGAACAGTCCACCTCCGCCAACACCTCCACTCAATCCTCCACCATAACCTACCGCCTCACTCTAACCTCACATACCCCACAGTCTGCCGTCATAATGGCACTGACCGCGCTCCCCGATGTCAAGAATGTCGTCATATCCGCTTAACACTCACCCTTTGAGTATTTTACCTATCTTTGCACGACATTTCCCCTTTTCTTATCAACGACCATGCAACCATCTAAGGTTACCGTAAATACTTTTAGGCAGATGAAGCTCAATGGCGACAAAATCACCATGCTCACCGCCTACGATTTCACCATGGCCCAAATCCTCGACAAGGCTGGTGTCGACGCCATCCTCGTAGGGGACTCCGCCGCCAACGTCATGCACGGCTGGCCTACCACGCTCCCCATCTCTCTCGACCTCATGATCGCCCACGGGGCAGCCGTCGTACGTGCCGTGACCCACGCCCTCGTCGTCATCGACATGCCCTTCGGCTCCTACCAGTCCAGCACCACGCAAGCCGTCGATAGTGCCGTGCGTATCATGAAGGAGACCCTCGCCGATGCCGTCAAAATCGAGGGCGGCGCACGTGTGGCCGACGCCATACGCCAGATAACGCAAGCAGGCATCCCCGTAGTAGGTCACCTCGGCCTGACACCCCAAAGCATCAACGCCTTCGGCGGCTACGGACTGCGCGCCAAAGAGTCCACCGAGGCCCAACAACTACTCGCCGACGCCAAGACCCTCCAAGAGGCAGGATGCTTCGCCCTCGTCCTCGAGAAAATCCCACACGACCTCGCCGCCAACGTGGCACGACAACTCTCCATTCCCGTCATAGGCATCGGTGCCGGCGCTCAAGTCGATGGTCAAGTTCTCGTGGCGCAAGATATGCTCGGCATGTCCGACATTTTCCGCCCCAAATTCGTGCGCCACTACGCCAATATTCGTCAATCTATCACCGACGCCGTGCAAGCCTACAACAACGACGTCAAAAACGGCTCCTTCCCCTCTGCGGAAGAACAATACTAACCCCCTTACCATGGAAATCCTTTACGAAGACAATCACATAATCGCCGTCAATAAACAGGTTGGCGAAATCGTTCAGTCCGACAAGTCAGGCGACCGCACCCTCCTCGACGACGTCAAGCAATACGTCAAAGAGAAGTACGCCAAACCAGGCGATGTATTCATGGGCGTCGTACACCGTATCGACCGACCCGTGAGCGGCGTGGTTCTCTTCGCACGAACCAGCAAAGCTCTCGCCCGTCTCAACGAGATGTTCGCGCAAAAGAAAGTGCGCAAAATCTACTGGGCCATAACGCAAAACCGCCCAGAGCAACTCGAAGCCACACTAAAACACTACATCGGCAAGAACGAGGAGAAAAACCGCGCGCTCGTCTCCGTCAGCCCTCGCACAGGCTACAAAGAGGCCATAACCACCTACCGCCTGATCTCCAGCTCCGACCGTCTCAACCTCCTCGAAGTGGAGATCCTCACAGGCCGTCACCACCAAATCCGCGCACAGCTCGCACGCATAGGATGCCCCGTGCGTGGCGACCTCAAGTACGGTGCCAAGCGCAGCAACGAGGGCGGGGGCATAAACCTCCATAGCCGCGCCGTGGAATTCGAACACCCCGTGACGCACGAGAAGATTACCATAATAGCCCCCATCCCCGACAAAGATGCCGGATGGCGCGTCTTCAAACCCATTGACACCGCCACACCCTCTTCCGTACAATACTAACCCTTCATAAATAACCACGCCCCGCAAGGAGGCACACACATACACTGACAATACAATGTTTGAGAACCTTTCAGAACGTCTCGAGAAGTCGTTCCAGATACTCAAAGGCGAGGGCAAAATCAACGAGCTCAACGTAGCCGAAACCCTCAAAGACATCCGCCGAGCTCTTCTCGATGCCGACGTCAACTATAAGGTCGCAAGGCAGTTCGTCGACAACGTCAAGCAAAAAGCACTCGGCCAAGACGTGCTCCGCTCCGTAAAGCCCGGACAGATGATGGTCTCCATCGTCTACGACGAGCTAACGCAAACCATGGGCGGCGACGCCGTAGGCGTCAACCTCAAAGGCAGCCCCGCCATAATCCTCATGTCGGGTCTCCAAGGCTCTGGCAAGACAACGTTCGCCTCCAAACTCGCCAACCTCTTCAAAACAAAGAACGGCAAGAACCCACTCCTCGTGGCTGGCGACGTCTACCGCCCTGCCGCCATCAACCAGCTCCAAGTCCTCGGACAGCAAATAGGCGTGCCCGTATTCACCGAAGAGGGCAACACCGACCCCGTAGACCTCGCCCGCAAAGGTATAGCCCAAGCTAAACGCGACGGTCAGGACGTGGTAATCATCGATACCGCCGGCCGCCTCGCCGTCGACGAGCAGATGATGAACGAGATAGCGGCTATCAAGAAGGCTGTCAACCCCACCGAGACCCTCTTCGTGGTCGACGCCATGACTGGCCAGGATGCCGTCAACACAGCCCACGAGTTCAACGAGCGCCTCGACTTCGACGGTGTCATTCTCACCAAACTCGACGGCGATACCCGTGGCGGCGCAGCCCTCTCCATACGCCAAGTCGTCAATAAGCCCATCAAGTTTGTCGGCACAGGCGAGAAGATGGACGCCATCGACGTGTTCTACCCCTCACGCATGGCCGATCGTATCCTCGGCATGGGCGATATCCGCTCACTCGTCGAGAAGGCCAAAGCGCAAATCGACGAGGAGGAGGCCAAGAAGCTCCAAAAGAAAATCGCCCAAAACAAGTTCGACTTCGACGACTTCCTCAACCAGATCCAGCAGATCAAGAAGATGGGCAACCTCAAAGATCTCGCTTCCATGATTCCTGGCGTCGGCAAGATGATTAAGAATATCGACATCGACGATAACGCCTTCAAAGGCATCGAAGCCATAATTCGCTCCATGACCCCCTACGAGCGCAAGAACCCACAGGTCATAAACGGTAGCCGACGCAAACGTATCGCCGACGGCTCCGGCACATCCATCCAAGAGGTCAACCGCCTCCTCAAGCAGTTCGAGGAGACACGCAAGGTCATGAAGCTCATGAACTCCGGCGCCGGACGCAACCTCGCCCGCATGCTCGGCGGCAAGATGCAACAACGTTAGTCACCCAACACTTATCTCGTATGATTAAGATCGATGGCAAGGAGACGGCTCGCCAAATACGTCAAGAGATAGCCGCCGAAGTGGCTACACTCGTTGAGCAAGGCAAAAAACGCCCACACCTCGCCGCCATTCTCGTGGGGCACGATGGTGGCAGCGAGACCTATGTGGCCAACAAGATTAAAGCCTGCGAGGAGTGCGGCTTCAAATCGTCACTTCTCCGTTTCGAGGCCGACATAACGGAGCAACAGCTCCTCGATGCCGTGGCACAGCTCAACAACGATCCCGATGTCGACGGCTTCATCGTGCAACTGCCACTCCCCAAGCATATCTCCGAGGAGAAAGTGACGCGCGCCATCGACCCGCGCAAGGATGTCGACGGTTTCCACCCGCAGAATGTAGGCCTCATGTCCATCGGCGAACCAGCTTTCATATCAGCCACTCCACAAGGCATTGTCGAGCTTATCCGCCGATACAACATCCCGACCTCTGGCAAACATGCCGTGGTCATAGGCCGTAGCAACATCGTGGGTCGCCCCATGAGCATCCTACTCTCTCAGAAGGGTGTCGACTGCACCGTGACCCTCTGCCATAGCCGCACACCCAACATCGCCGACATTTGCCGACAAGCCGACATTATCGTGGCAGCCATCGGCAAACCGGGTTTCGTCACAGCCGATATGGTGCGCCAGGGTGCTACCGTCATCGACGTAGGCACCACGCGTGTCGCCGACCCCACATCCCCCCGTGGATGGCGTCTGCGTGGTGATGTGGATTTCGAGAATGTTGCGCCTAAGTGCGACTTCATCACGCCCGTGCCAGGTGGCGTAGGCCCCATGACCATCTGCTCCCTGATGCAGAACACCCTCAAGGCCGCCAAACTCAACTACTAACCACGCTCGCCAGCGATGACGATGATCGACTTCTTCTGGTTCCTCAACTGCGCCATGCAAGTGTTTGCCGCAGTGATGGCAATCAAGCTGACGCGCCTGACAAAGATGAACTTCTCTTGGATCATCATCTGCGTCGGACTCGTCGTCATGTCGTCGCGTAGCGTGATTCAGATTGTCAACGTCTTCATCCCGGGCTTCGGCTTCGACACGCACGACCCCTACACCATCGGCAACCTCGTCGTGTCGTTCTGCTTCGCCCTGGGTGTCTTCATGATAAAGAAAATGTTCGTGGTGCTCAACGAGGCCGAGACACGCCAACGTGAGTACGACAAGATGTTGCTCAACACCACCATCATGACCGAGGAGAACGAACGACGCCGCTTCGCCACAGAGTTGCACGACGGCCTCGGCCCACTGCTCTCCTCCATCAAGATGGGCTTCTCCGCCGTGGCCGACGACATAACCGACGCCGCCGTACGCAAGAACCTCGAGCTGGCCATCAACGAGGCCATAATGACCGTCCGCGAGGTCAGCAACAACATGAGCCCGCACATCCTCACCAACCTCGGCCTACGACGTGCCATAATCAACTTCATCGGCAAAATCCCCTTCCCCAAGGGCATGGGCGTGAGCTACAACATCACCATAGGCGATAAACGCTACCCCGCCACAAACGAGATCGTCCTCTACCGCGTGTTCTGTGAGCTGGTCAATAACACCCTGAAGCACTCAGGCGCCACAGCCATAAACTTCCGCATCGACGAGGAGAACGACACCCTGCGCCTCATCTACAAAGACAACGGCAACGGCTTCGACCCACGCCGCGTAAGCGAGGAACCTCGTCAAGGCATGGGGCTATACAACATCGTCTCACGCGTCTCCTCCATCCGCGGCAGCTACTCCTTCCGCAGCGGCGGCGAAGACTACGACCCCTCAGGCCCCATATCCAACCTGCACGGCATGGTGGCCGAGATTTGCGTCCCCACTAAAGATAACTGACCTATGAACATCTGGCTTGTCGACGACCATCACCTTTTCCGCGCGGGCTTCAAGACTCTCCTGTGCCGCCTGCGCGACGCTAACGTCACCTTCGAGGCAAGCGACGGACAAGAGTTCATAGACCATCTCGTGACAGCACGCCCCGACATCGTCTTCATGGACATAGCCATGCCCAAAATGGACGGCGTGCAAGCCACAGAAGAAGCACTGTCACGCTACCCCGACCTCAAAATCATCATCCTCTCCATGTATGGCGAGAAGGAGTACTACACGCGCCTGGTAGACCTCGGCATCTGCGGCTTCCTCCTCAAAAGCTGCGACTTCAAGGAGGTCGAGATGGCAATCGAGGCCGTACGCAACGGCGAATACTATTTCTCGCAAGAGCTGCTCCAGCAGATGGTGTTCCAAAACTCTTCCACGCAACCCGACTACGACCTCTCGCAACGTGAACGCGACATACTCACCGAGATATGCAACGGCGAGTCCAACCAAGAGATTGCCGAGCGTCTATTCATCAGCAAGCGCACCGTCGAGAAGCACCGCGCCAATATCATGATGAAAACTGGATGCGGCAACACCGCCAGCCTCGTGGTCTTCGCCGTCAAAAACGGTTTCTATCGCATTGATGGTAAGAACATTTAGCCCTTCTGTAACTTTTTTTCGTCACACACGTACAAAGTCTCAAACTAATCATTATATTTGCTATACAAGTTTTAATCAACATTAGCCTATGAAATAGCGATACTCAATTTCAAAGCTTTTAGCCTATGAGTATCAATAAGTTCTGCCGCAGGTAGGACTGGTTTTTATCCTTAGGGATGGCATCTCTTCAGAAAAGGTACGTCCCGACAACTTTGAGCCAAACCTTCGTGGATAGCATCGCACGCCACAAGCCGTAAGTTCTTAGTTGAGTTTATTATTTCGTCGCGTCACCCTGCGTTGTCTCATTGACACCGTTCAACGTCAACGCCCCCTCGCGACAAAACCTACTGGGTCCTCTCTCCCCAGTCCCATCAAAAACCACTCCTACCATGTCAGTCTCAATGAATTGCCAACCTCTCGCTGATTGTGACCTCGTAGCTCTCGTAGCCAATGGTAATAACGCAGCTTTCGACCACCTCACCCTCAGATACCAGAGTGGACTGCTTCGTTTCTTGGACAGCCTGACCAAGAATCGCAACGCCGCTAAAGACCTCAGCCAAGATGCCCTAATCAAGGCTTTCGAGTTCATCCGTAGCGGCAAATTCAACGGCTCAAGCTTCAGAGCATGGCTCTGGAGAGTAGCCGAAAACCTCTTCCGCGACCGTTGCCGCCGCCTTAAAGTCAGAAACGAGACCAGCCTCGACGCTCCCTCCATCACGAACGACGGCAAGGGCGACAACATCAACATGATCAAACTCGCTGCCGAACCCGACGACAACGGACGCTCTCAAGCACACGACGACGCCCTGAACGCCGTAATAAACGAGATAGACAAACTGCCCGAAGTGCAGAGGATTGTCCTCAAAGCACGACTCGAAGGCGAGAAAAGCAAGGACATCGCCAAACGAATGGGATGCTCCGTCAGCACCATTGTCGGGCGAGTGTTCGATGCCAAAGAGAGGCTCCGCAATGCCATGCGCTCATGCGAGCATATCGATGTCTACTGCGCCTATCTCGACGCCTTAGCCGCATAACGCCTAAACAATAGTCAACCTGCTACCCCCATAGAGAGCGCGACGGCGGCAACAATACATCTGCCACATCGCGCTCTCTTTTCGCGCGCTCGGCAACAAACACACTTCACTCCCCACCCTGCGCCACTGAACGACATGAACCTTCTTAAACAACCAATATTATGGCCACCACTTACATAGACCTCGGCTATTTGCGTCAAGCCGTCTCTGGCAACAAGTCACTAATGTCAGAGCTGCTCACGATATTCATAGACCAGGCCACGGTGATTGGCGACCAACTCAAAGACTTCCTATCCAAAGAGGACTATGACGCACTGGCACGCGAGGCGCACAAATTCAAATCAACCGCACTATCTATGGGAATGAGCCAAGCCGCCGACTCTCTGAAGCGCATAGAGGTCATAGCCAAGAAGTTATATGTGCGCTCTCCACAGTCGGGAAACGACGAGAGTGCCAAGAGGCTATACATCGGTCAGATACGTGGATTGACACCCGAAATAGACGCATGGACCGACCAAAATCTATCAATAAAAAGCCTCGATAACTTGATAGAATTTTGTAAATTGCACTCGCTTAAAGCGGCAGAGGAGGCCCGTAACCTTCTTCCTAAGAAGTAGGCCCCGCCGCCGGAGCTCTAAGGGTCAAAATACTACCATAATATACCAGCATCATGATTGAGGTAAAGAAAGAAACAGAAGGCATCGTCGTCACACCAGTCGACGTGGATCGTATCACCGTGACCAATGCGGGGGACTTAAAGAAGACACTCGCCTTGCAGTTTTCTTCCGGCTCATGTGACGTGTTCCTCGATTTGAAGAACATCAAGTATAT
Organism: uncultured Marinilabiliaceae bacterium; assembly: GCA_964588595.1. Lineage (GTDB taxonomy): Bacteria > Bacteroidota > Bacteroidia > Bacteroidales > Marinilabiliaceae > W3P20-009. The sequence continues at coordinate 17,295 of CAZPPW010000020.1, read as the reverse complement.
GGATTCCACGGGCGTGAGCGTCCTGATAAGCGGCATCAAGTCCTCTCGCGAGCAAAACCGCGGCTTCGTGCTCCGCAATGTGCAAAACGACGTGCGTAAACTATTGTCGTTGATGAAGATCGATAAGATCATCGACATCGCATAGTGGGCGGCGGCCTCTTGTCGTCGTCGGTTATTGAGCCTGGCGACCACCTTAGGCCGCCAATACATAGATGGCAGACAATTATTTAGAGAAGAAGTTCGAGGAGCATCTCAACGCCTCGTCTAAACCCGTGGCGAAGCGTCGTGTGGTGCATGAGCGCAAAGCGCTTGTGACGGGCGGCGCCAAAGGCATCGGGCGCGAGATTGTGCGCTCGTTGCGCGTGGCGGGTCATAAGGTGGCCTTCTGCGACATAGACGAGGTGCAAGGCCGCGAGACAGCTCTGCGCACAGGGGCTGACTTCTATCGGGTCGATATAGCCGATGCTGAGGCGTATAGAGCCTTCCTCCGTGAGCTTATCGCCAAATGGGGCACGGTGGAAATCATCGTCAACAACGCGGCTATCAAGCAACCAGAGGCGCTGCTCGACGCCACAATAGGCCAGTTCGACCTCGCCATGGCCACGGATGTGCGCCCGATATTGATAGGCGCGCAAGAGATGGCACGACTACGGACATCACTACCCGCCACAGAGCGTCCCTACGGGCGCATAGTCAATATATGCTCATCACGCCAGAGCCAAAGCCTGCCCGGCAACGACATACACGCCGCGGCAAAAGGCGCCATATACTCACTGACGCACTCGCTGGCCATATCACTCTCGCCCATGGGCATCACGGTGAACAGCATCTCGCCCGGCATGATAGTGACATCCGACTACGACAGCGTGCCAGAGTCATTCCATGTGCAGCATCCTTCAGGACGCGTAGGACGCCCCGAGGATGTGGCGCGCATAGTGCGTTTCCTGATCGACGAGGAGAACGACTTCGTCAATGCGGAGAACATAGTGGTCGACGGTGGCCTATCTCGCAAGATGGCTTTCGTGCCCTAACCTTTTTTCCTAACTTCGCGCAAAGTTAGAATAAAGACATTCAACAAGATAATGAACGTATCATACAACTGGCTGAAAAGGTACATCAACGTCGACATGACGCCCGAGAGCCTTTCGGCGCTGCTCACATCGATAGGCTTGGAAGTCGATGGGATGGAGCAGACCCAGAGCATCAAAGGAGGCCTTGAGGGTCTCGTTGTCGGCAAGGTGCTGACGTGCGAGCCTCATCCAAATAGCGACCATTTGCACGTGACGACGGTCGACGTGGGCGGCGACGCTCCTCTCGACATCGTCTGTGGCGCGGCCAACGTGGCAGCAGGGCAGAAAGTCATAGTGGCCACTGTCGGCACTACCCTCTACGATGGCGACCAGTCGTTCACAATCAAGCCCTCTAAGCTGCGCGGCGTGCCATCCAACGGCATGATATGCGCGGAGGACGAGATAGGCGTAGGCACCGACCATAGCGGCATCATCGTGCTGCCCGACAGCGTGCCTGTGGGCACCCTCGCTAAGGACTACTACAATGTGGAGTGTGATACGTGCTTCGAGGTGGATATCACCCCTAACCGTGCTGACGCGGCATCGCACTATGGCGTGGCACGCGACGTCTATGCGGCATTGCGCGCCAAGGGCGAGGACGTGACGCTGAAACACCCATCGGTAGATGATTTCGTAGTCGAGGAGCATAAGCCTGGCGTGAAGATTGATGTGCAAAACGCCAAGGCATGCCCACGTTATAGCGGCGTCCTGATCGAGGGCGTCACCATCAAAGAGTCGCCCGAATGGTTGCAAAAGTCACTCAAAGCCATAGGCCTGAACCCCATAAACAACGTCGTCGACGTGTCGAACTATATCCTCTTCGGCGTGGGTCAGCCACTCCATACGTTCGATGCCGACAAGATTGAGGGCCAGACCATCGTGGTGAGGAACTGCGAGGAGGGCACGCCCTTTGTGACACTCGACGGGCAGGAGCGTAAACTCAGTGCGGACGACCTGATGATATGCGACGCGCGTAAGCCTATGTGCATAGCCGGCGTGTTTGGCGGTCTCGACAGTGGCATAAGCAACAGCACCTCACGTGTGTTCATCGAGAGCGCATGGTTCAACCCCGTATCGATTCGCAAGACGGCGCGCAGGCATCAGTTGAGCACCGACGCCAGCTTCCGATATGAGCGCGGCACAGACCCCGATGGCGTCATCTACGCTCTCAAGAGGGCCGCCATGCTCATCAAGGAGGTGGCAGGCGGCAAGATAGTCTCCGACATACAGGATGTCTATCCCGAGCCAGTAAAACCGTTCGACGTGACGATAAGCCGCAAGCGTTGTTTCAACCTCATCGGCAAGGAGATTCCCGAAGATACGCTCCAGACTATACTCAACGCCCTGGAGATGAAGGTGGTGAGCGACAATGGCGACGAGATGCGTCTCGAAGTGCCAAGATACCGTGTCGACGTGACCCGCGAGGCCGATGTAGTAGAGGATCTCCTGCGCATCTACGGATACGACAAGATAGAGCTGCCAGGCGACAACCACACGACCGTGGTATACGCCGAGAAGCCCGACCGCACAAAGGTGATGAACATCATCGGCGACATGCTGGCGGGCAGGGGTTTCACCGAGATAATGAACAACACCCTGACCAAGGCCGCCTACTCCGATATATTGCCCGAGACGTGCCCCGCGGCTAACAACGTCATGCTGGCCAACCCGCTGAGCTCCGACCTGAACGCCCTGCGCCAGTCACTGGTGTTTGGCGCACTCGAGGTGGCACGGCTGAACCGTAACCACAGGAACGCCAACCTGAAGCTCTTCGAGATGGGCAACGTGCAGCAGATTAAGGCCGGCACGGACAAGGCCGACTTTAAGAACTATTCGGAGAACTACCACCTGTCGCTCCTCATGACGGGCAACCGCAACGAGGGCAGCTGGAACGCCAAAGCCGAGGAGGTGTCATTCTTCGACCTCAAGACGGAGGTTAATAACATCATAGCCCGACTGGGGCTCAATCCTCAGACCATAACGGAAGAGGCGTTCAGCGACGACCTCTTTGCCGAGGGTCTGGTGCTGAAAGTCGAGAAGACACGTGTGCTGGCCAAATATGGCATGGTCAATGCGGCTGTGCGTGAGAAGTTCGACATCGACTCGCCCGTATACTATGCGGAGTTCGACGTCAAGACTTTGATAGCCAAGAGCGCACAGCAGAACAAGGTGCACTATACGCCCGTGCCACGTTTCCCCGCCGTGAAGAGGGATTTGGCGTTGCTGGTCGACAAGGAAGTAACCTTCGCACAGGTGAGCCAGATTGCGCACAAGGTGGAGAAGAAGTTGCTGCGCGACGTGACTCTCTTCGACGTATATCAGGGCAAGAACCTGCCAGCGGGCAAGAAGTCGTATGCCGTAAGTTTCGTGCTGCGCGACGACGAGAAGACATTGACCGATAAGCAGATAGAGAAAGTGATGAGCCAACTGACGGCGGCATTCGCCCGAGAGCTTGGCGCAGAACTGAGATAGCATCCGCGTGGGGCTCGCCCCCTCGTGTGTGAACAGAGACAGCGCCCGGGTGCGGAGGTGGCAAAAGTGCCACTCTGCGCCCGGGCTTTTTTATAGGATAGCGATGGAAAGCGTGAACCAGTGCAAGCGAGACAAGCGGGAATGGACCATCATGAGCCTGTTCCAGCAGAGTTACAGCCTATTCCCGATAGGGGAGGTCAGGAAGAGCGAGTGCCCCGACTTCATTGTCAGCACCATGTCGAGGAGCGGGCGTGAGCGCAAGATAGGCATAGAGCTTACGGAGCTGAAATATGAGCGCACGGACGAGCGGTTCAATATGCGGGCGCACGAGGACTATCTGTCGCGGATAATGGACATGGCGCTGAGCTACTACCTGAAGCATCGGGATTTGGTGCTGAATGTGGACGTGCATTTCTCCGACAGCATATCGCCATTGATATTGGGCTCGGGCGATGATGACGCGGGGGCGCAGCTGCTAAGGACGGCGTTGGCGGAGACGATAGCAAGGATAGTGCTGGACAACGTGCCAGAGTCGACGGGCAAGCGTTATGAAGTGGACAGGCGTTACAAGTATGGCGATTTGAACTTGCCGCAGCATGTGGAGAGTATAGCCATCACGAACGTCACAGGGCGGCAAGAGGAGCAACTGTGGTATGCGAGCATGTCGACGCACGTCAAGCCGCTATCCGTGGCAAGTGTGGCGCAAAGGATTAAGGATAAAGACACCAAGATGAGCCATTATGACACATCGTGCGACGAGTTGTGGCTGGTTATCATACAGAACAGTTTCCTAATGTCGAGGGCGTACGACCCGGTGACGGCGCAACGGGCGTTGGAGCATCGTTATAGGACGCGGTTCAACAGGGTGTTTGTGTTTGAGCGGAGCGAGGCGCGTGTGACGCCGTTGCAAATAATGCGTAAGATGCGTTGAGGTGTGCGTTTTACGGCAGAAATGCGTGGGAAGCCACAGATTTCTGCCATAAAATGGCTGTTTTGGAGCATGAAGGGCAGCCCCTAAAAGTGCACCATAAGCTCGACTACGAGTTTGTTGTGGTCGGATGTGCCGATGATGGCGTCATCGCCGTAGAAGTATTGCTCGTAGTTGCAGCGCACATCGGCGGTGAAGGGGGTGCTTAGGCTCATGGTGAAGCCGAGGGTCAGACGGTGGCGCATATAGTCGTTGATGATGAGTTCGCCATTGTCGTCGGCTGTGCCGTTAGAGTGGTCGGACATGAAGTCCCATCGGGCGAGGGGGGATATCTTCTTTATGGTGCGTAGTCGGGGCGTGTGGATATTGTAGCAGGCGAATACGTCGAAGGTGTTGACGGGCGAGAAGGCGTCGTGGGCGTAGAATTTGAGCAGGTACTCAATCTCGGCGTGGAAGTTGGAGGTGTGGCGGAACAGGCCAAAGTTGACCATGTGAATGTCGACAATGTCGGGGTGCGTCTTCTGATAACTAAGCACGTAGGTGTAGTCGTTGGCATTGAGGGTGAACTTGGCGGTATAGTTGAAATGCTTAGTCCAGTAGTTCTTTTGGTTAGTGAGGCCGGAGCCGTTGAACATGCCGACTTGTATGGTCAGGGGGTTCTGGGTGCGGGTCTTAAACTGGAAGCTGATGCCGACATCACGTACGTTGCCCACCTGCTTGGCGAGGAAAGAGCGGTTGGCGAAATACTGCTGATGGGGGGAGCGGTGGGTGTCGATGGTGAAAGGCACTCGCATCTGCCCGATAGTGAGGTTCCATGGGTGGCGTGTGCCGATGATGCGGCCGTAGGCGTCGAGCATCTTGATAGAGCCCTCGTCGGAGAGGTCTATCTCGGCCTTATAGCCGACATTGGGTGTTATATTGCCCGTCAGGCTTACTCGTGCGTTGCGAACCTCAAAGCGGGCATTATCTTGGTCGGGCTGGTACTCGAATTTGCCGCGCACTGTGCCGTGGATATTGACCGTGAGGTCTTTGAGGAGGGAGGTAGAGTCGGGGGCGTTTTGTGCAAGGGCATGGAGGGTGAGTAGGGAGAGGAGGGATGTGAGGAGGAGTTGTGGAGTACGCATTGTTTTTTGTTTGCAAAGTTGTGGAGGGGATGTTGCCGTGGTGTTGTGGAAGTGTTACGATTGTGTTGCAGGAAGGGTATCGGGTGGTCATAAGGCGGATAGGAGAGAAGTTATGGGGTGCGTGATGACTGTGGGGCGATTTGGGGGTATAATGTGCCAAGCGGCGGTCTTGGTTTGCCGTGGTGGGTCATGGGTACGCCTTCGGCGTTAAGGGAGACGCCGCGGGCGGACGTCTCTACATGCGGGGGGTGCCGTGGGAGGTTGTAATACGCCTTGCGGTTAGTGATTTCTTCTCTTTCTGCTAAAACAAGCGGAGGGGCCGATGCCCCCGCATCAGCCCCTCCAAAAAGCGCAGCCAGCCTCCCTCAAGACCGACTGCGCCACCATTTACTCCGCGGAGAGACAGGGATTCGAACCCCGGGTACATCGCTGTACGCCTGTTTTCAAGACAGGTGCAATCGACCACTCTGCCATCTCTCCTCAATGTTGACGGTGCAAAAGTACTCATTATTTCGCTCCCGCGCAACATCACCACGCAAAAAATTATATCTTTACAAACCAACCATACCTCACAAATAAAACTACCATAACATTATGAAGCGTATCGCGAAACTATTACTGCCTGCTCTGTCTGTCCTACTGCTGGCCCTCATCACATCGTGCCAGTCGCAACAGCAATCCAACAACCTCACTATCCTATCGGCAATACCCCCATATCTGCATGCCGACTCGGTGGTGCTACTCGACAACCAGGATAAACCGTTAGCATCGGTAGCGGTGGCGGAGCAATCGGGAGCGCAGGTGGTGAGCCTATCCTTTGAAGTCGGCACACCGCAGATAGGCACTATCGTCCTGATGCCCGAGACCCCCACCACATCGACGCCTATCGTCATAGAGCCCGGCACAATGTCAGTGCAATTCGACTCCATATCCAGCCCAGCCATTGCCGGCACGCCGCTCAACGACTCCATACAGTCGATACGCAACCGTGCGCACTCAATGCTCCATAAGGCGAAGACCATCAGTGAGCTCGAGGCAGATCCCGCCATCACAAAGGAGCAGGCGGCGATGTATGAGCAGCAGATAGACAGCCTATTCAACCTCTACATACAGATACAGAAGGATGCCGCCTTTGGCAACGCCACGAATGCGCTTGGAGTATTCTTCGGCAAACTCATCTCGTACTCCCTCAGCGTCGAGGAGCTTGACAGCCTGACCTCGCAGTTCCCCCTGTATATGCGTTCCGACCCACGAGCCATATCTTTGAATAAGACTCTTAATGCACTAAAATTCACTGCCGTAGGCAAACCATTCCAGGAGTTGCCACACATTCAAACGCCTGCCGGGGACTCGGTGAGCCTGAGCGACTTGGTTATATACTCCAAACTAACCATTGTGGACTTCTGGGCCTCGTGGTGCGGGCCGTGTCGGCACTTTGCCCCTACCCTTGTGGACATATACTCGCAATATCGGGACAGGGGGTTGCAGATTGTCGGCATCTCGCTCGACAGCGACCATGGCGCATGGGTCAAGGCGATAGCAGACCTTAACTTGACGTGGCCACAGGTGTCGGACTTGAAGGGATGGCGTTCGGAGGCGGCCGGCATCTATGGCGTACAGGCTATACCGGCGACTGTCGTCATAGCGCAGGACGGCACAATCGTGGCACGCAATCCGTCGGAGAGTGAGTTGCGAGCCATTGTGGCAGAGAGGCTGAAGTAGCCCCTACCCTACCCTATTGAGGCAGTCGGGCATCTCACCTGACTGCCTTTTTTAACACTCGCCCGTTGGGCGATTTATTCACTTTGCGTTAAGAATCACACCTCGTGTTATGCCGCCCACACCGTGGTCGTAATCATAACCATTCGTGTGGCTACCACTCTTTTTACCGCTTTCAAAATAGAGACATTAATCGGTTTATAATCAGAGTGTTTTGTAACGTCGGCGCAATAGGGATGTAACATTTCCTTGGTGGCTATTTTGCCAACTTGCGGGTAAGAGCTATCTTTGTTCTGTTTTTATAGGGTCTAAATAGAATATAGGTGAATGACTATCAAATTATGTAAATCACCTACCCTATCGGAACGTCAGTCACTACGGCCACACACTGGAAACTCAAACTCACATATAGTCAGAAAACAACAATGGCAGACGTCAATGTTGAGGCCTGGAATGGCTTCAAAGGTCAGAAATGGCGCAGTGAGGTCAACCTCCGCGACTTCATCCAACACAACTACACCCCCTACGAGGGCGACGACTCCTTCCTTGCGGGTCCGACAGAGGCCACGACGAAGCTCTGGGGTATCCTTCAGAAACTACAGAAAGAGGAGCGTGCCAAGGGCGGCGTGCTCGACATGGAGACCGAGGTGGTCTCGAGCCTTACGGCATACGGTGCGGCCTATATAGGCGAGGGCACAAAGGACATGGAGAAGGTGGTGGGCTTGCAGACTGACAAGCCTTTGAAGCGCGCCTTCATGCCCTACGGTGGCATAAAGATGGCGGAGCAGGCGTGCACCACGTATGGCTACCAACCATCGGCCAAGCTGCACGAGATATTCACGACGTATTGCAAGACGCACAATGACGGTGTGTTTGACGCGTATACCGCCGAGATGAAGAGCGTGCGCCACAACCATATCTTGACGGGACTGCCCGACACGTATGGGCGTGGCCGTATCGTTGGTGATTACAGGCGCGTGGCGTTGTATGGCATTGACTTCCTCGTCGACGAGAAGAAGAAGGACCTCGACAATATGGGCGACCAGGGTATGACAGACGAGGTGATACGCCTTCGCGAGGAGGTGGCGATGCAGATCAAGGCGTTGAAGGGTATGAAGGAGATGGCCGCGGCCTACGGGTTTGACATCTCTAAGCCCGCCATGAACGCACGTGAGGCATTCCAGTGGCTCTATTTTGGCTACTTGGCGGCAGTCAAGACGCAGAACGGTGCGGCGATGTCGGTGGGTCGTGTGTCGACATTCCTCGACATATACATCACCCGCGACCTCGAGGCTGGGACGTTGACTGAGCAGGAGGCGCAGGAGCTTGTGGACCATATCGTCATGAAGTTCCGTATGGTCAAGTTCGCGCGCATACCGAGCTATAACCAGTTGTTCAGCGGCGACCCTGTATGGGCCACGCTTGAGGTGGGCGGCATAGGTCAGGATGGGCGGTCTATGGTGACGAAGAACGACTATCGTTTCCTTCACACCCTAATCAACATGGGACCGAGCCCTGAGCCTAACCTCACGGTGCTGTATAGCAGCAGGTTGCCAAAGAACTTCAAGAGCTTTGCGGCCATGATATCGGTCAAGACGAGCTCGATACAGTATGAGAACGACGATGTGATGCGCCCTGTGTGGGGTGACGATTATAGCATTTGCTGTTGCGTATCGGCCACGCAGACTGGCAAGGAGATGCAGTTCTTTGGCGCACGTGCCAATCTGGCGAAGTGCATGCTGTATGCCATCAATGGTGGTGAGGACGCTAAGAGCCGTGAGCAGTGCGGCCCGAGCATGCGCCCCATACAGGGAGACTATCTGAACTACGACGAGTTCATGCCCCGCTTTGACGTCATGATGGATTGGCTTGCGGGCGTATACGTCAAGACGTTGAACCTGATCCACTACATGCACGACAAGTATTTCTATGAGGCGGCAGAGATGGCACTCATTGACACGGACGTGCGACGCACTTTCGCCACTGGCATAGCGGGCTTCTCGCACGTGGTGGACTCTATCAGCGCGATCAAGTATGCTAAGGTGAAGATTATACGTGACGAGACGGGCTTCCCTGTGGACTTTGAGGCAGAGGGCGACTTCCCACGTTACGGCAACGACGACGACCGTGCGGACGACATCGCGGTATGGTTGCTCAAGACCTTCTTGGGCAAGATTAAGAAGTATCACACATATCGCAATAGCGAGCCGACGACATCGATACTGACCATCACATCGAACGTGGTGTATGGCAAGTATACGAACAACCTGCCTGACGGGCGTCGTGCCGGCACGCCTCTGTCGCCTGGCGCGAACCCATCGTATGGGGCGGAGAAGAACGGCTTGCTGGCGTCGCTCAACTCGGTGGCTAAGTTGCCATACGAGTACGCGTTGGACGGCATATCGAACACGCAGACCATCTGCCCGTCGGCACTTGGCCATGATGACGAGGAGCGCGCCACGACACTTGTCAACGTCATGGACGGCTACTTCAACAATGGGGCTCACCACCTGAATGTCAACGTCTTCGGCATTGACAAATTGAAGGACGCTATGGAGCATCCGGAGAAGGAGGAGTATGCCAACTTCACGATCCGCGTGTCGGGCTACGCCGTCAAGTTCATCGACCTGACACGCGAGCAGCAGCTTGACGTCATTGCGCGCCAGGCACACGAGACGCTTTAAGGGATAGGACTGACATAATATGATAAGTGGAGACGAGGGCGACCCCGTCTCCACTTTTATTTTGCGCCGTAGCTGGCGGGGAGCTACATTAGGCACTTCATGTTGCGCTCCAGTTGGCTGACCGAGCTTGCGCCGACGAGGAGACTCGTCACGCCGCGTTGGGAGAGAATCCATCGGAGAGCCATCTCGGCCAGGGACATGCCGTGCGATTGGGCCTCGGTGTTCCATGAGCGCAGTTGGAGGAGGAGGTCGTCGGTCAGGGCGGCACTTTTCAGAGAGCCCTCGCGGGACATGCGACTACCACTGGGGATACCGTTGAGATATCGGTCGGTGAGGAGACCTTGCGCGAGCGGGGAGAAGGATATGAAGCCGATGCCGTGGCTGGCGCAATAGTCGAGCGTGCCGGAGAGTTGAGGTTCGCGGTTGAGCATGTTGAGCTTATCCTGATAGATGAGCAGTGGGACGTCGCGGTCGCGGAGGTAGGAGTCGGCGAAGCGTAGGGCGTCGAGAGGCCATCGGCTGATGCCGAGGTAGAGCGCTTTGCCTTGGCGGACGATGTCGACCATGGCTTGGAGAGTCTCCTCGAGGGGGGTGTTGGGGTCGAAACGGTGGCTGTAGAAGAGGTCGACGTAGTCGAGGTGCATGCGGGTTAGGCTTTGGTCGATGCTCGCCATGAGATATTTGCGTGAGCCCCAGTTGCCGTAGGGGCCGTCCCACATATCGTAGCCGGCCTTGGTGGAGATGAAGAGTTCGTCGCGGTAGGGTTTGAAGTCGTCGTCGATGAGCCTGCCGAGAGTTTCTTCGGCTGTGCCGTAGGGTGGGCCGTAGTTGTTGGCGAGGTCGAAGTGAGTGATGCCGTGGTCGAAGGCGTAGTGAGTTATGGCTCGGCTGCGCTCGTAGGGGTCGACCGCGCCGAAGTTGTGCCAGAAGCCGAGGCTTATTTTGGGGAGGAGGATGCCGCTGTGCCCGCATCGTTGGAAGATGTCGGAGTGGGCGTAGCGAGCTGGGTCGGGCAGGTATTTTGCTTTGGTGTCCATAGTGAGATTGGTAAAAGTGGGATATTGGCGCAATATACGAATTTTTCTTTATTTGGAGTGATTCTTAAGGTTTGGGGAGGGTGGTGGGGTGAATTTGGTGGACGGGAGTGTATTCGCGTGATTTGTGTATGCTATTCGCGTGATTTGTGCACCGTAGAAGAATTGACATTTTATGGGGGACAAATCGTCATTTTTTGGGTGTGTGGAGGGGCGAGGGGGCGTGTGTGGAGCATCGGGGTCAGTTTTGGTTCAGTATAGTGTCAGTATTGAGGTGTAGTTTTATCAGTATATCGTCAGTATGTGGGAGGATTTTGGGGGCTACACCGCGGGTAGCATGTATAGTGGGAGGAAGAGTATGTGGTTGTGTTCGCGGAGGTCGGAGGTGTGGACGACGTAGGGTGTGGAGAGGTAGCTGTCGTATTTTGTGAGGCACTTGTTGAGGGAAGTGAGGGTGTAGCGACTTGTTGACTTCACCTCGATGGGCGATATGTTGTGCCTGCTGCTTACTGTTGGTTTGGAGATGAGGAAGTCTATTTCCATTCTGTCTTCGGCCTCACGGGAATAGTTGGAGAAGAAGTACAACTTATGTCCGGCAGCCCTCAGCATTTGTGCCACGATGTTCTCGATGAGCATACCCTCGTTTATCTCAAGCTTGTCGAGCATCAGTTTTTTATATAGCGACTCACGGTTTATAGTCCGCTCGTCGAAGACCATGCTTATCAGCAAGCCAGTGTCGGCCATGTAGCATTTAAGCGCCGAGCTGTCGGCCTTGAGGTTCAGTCCCAGGCTTGGTTCTGTGGCGCCGTTGCATATATTGACCACCCTTGCCTCGTTGAGCCAGAAGAAAGCATTCTCGTATTGTCGCATCCGCGCCCCCTCGCTAATGTCCGCCAATCGGAACTTCTTCTCATGGCGTTGCAGTTGGCTTGGTATTTGGTCGAATATCGCAGTCACACGGGCTTCGTCGCCGTCGGCGTATTTACTTATGTCGTTGCGATAGAGGGTGATGATGTCCCTCTTCACTATGTCGGCCTTGCTGAACTCACGTGTTTTGACGTAGATGTCGACCGCCTTGGGCATTCCCCCGACTATCAGGTATTGCCTGAAGAGAGTCATCGCCTTCCTGTGCATATCGGCACCCATTGGCTTACGCTTAGTGAACTGTAGCCTGATGTAGTCCATCATTGTATCCTCGCCCATAGCCCAAAGGAACTCCTCGAAGTCCATGGGGTGCATCTCGATACGCCTTTCCTCGGATGGTATCATTATGTCCTTCACGTTCTTGTTAATTGACACTAAGGAGCCTGTCTCAATATAGTCATAGCGTCCGTCCTTCACCAGATACTTTATCGCCGCCCTTGCCTTTGGGTAGGCCTGCACCTCGTCGAAGACTATCAGCGAGTCACGCTCATGCAGCTTCACTCCGGTTATCATTTCGAGATACAAGAAGAAGGTGTCGAGGTTATGGAGATACTCCACAAACAAGTCCCTCACTTGCTGGGTGGTATTATTAAAGTCTATGAGTATGAATGACTTATACTCAGCTTTGGCGAATGCTTCCACCACATAACTCTTGCCTACGCGCCTTGCCCCGTCGATTAGCAATGCTGTTTGCCCCTGCTCGTTGGTCTTCCATCGTAGCATCTGCTCGTATATCTTTCTCTTCATTTACAATTAGTTATAATATCGTTCAGCACCTTTCCTAAGTTTTGTATACGACAAATTTACACCTTTCCTAAGTTATTGCAAAGCCATTTCTGCACCTTTCCTAAGTTTAGCAGACCTCATTTCTGCACCTTTCCTAAGTTATCGCCCGCCATATCCAAACTATCCTACCCGCCCTTACATCTCCCCACACATTTAGTAACTTTGCATCCTCAACCAGCACGACATCATCTCTGATGAAAGCACCCATACACTCCACCGAGTCGTTCGGCGCTGCCGACGGTCCTGGCATCCGTTTCGTCATATTCACCCAAGGATGCAGGATGCGTTGCCAATACTGCCATAATCCTGACACTTGGGCAATGTCGTCGGCTTCGGCGCAACTTGTAGAGCCTGCCGACTTGATTCGCAAGGCATTGCGCTTCCGCTCGTATTGGGGCGAGGCGCGTCCTGACGGGCGCACCATGGGTGGCATAACCGTCAGCGGTGGGGAGCCCCTGCTACATATCGGCTTTCTTATTGAGTTGTTCTCGCTTGCGCACGATAACGGCGTATCGACCTGCCTTGACACGTCGGGGCAACCCTACACCACGGCGCAACCTTTCGCTGGGAAGTTTGAGACCCTGATGGCGGCTACCGACACCGTGATGCTCGACATCAAGCATGCCGACCCCGATGCTCACCGGCACCTCACGGGGCAACCTAACGACAATATCATAGCCTGCGCACGACATATCGACACCCTTGGGCCTGACATTTGGCTACGTCACGTACTCGTGCCAGGCGTCACCGACACGGAGTCTAACCTACTTGCGATACGCTCCCTTGCCGACTCGCTCAGCCATTTGCGACGACTTGAGGTGCTGCCGTATCACTCCATGGCACGATTCAAGTATGAGAGCCTCGGCCTACCCTACCCTCTCGGCGACACCCCGCAACCTACCGCGGAGCAGATAGCACGTGCCGAGCGACTACTCAACTGCCGCAAATAACCTTGCAATGAAACACTTCCTTACCCTCTTGCTCGTCTTGACGACCATCAGCCTGCGTGCGCAGCAAGTTGCGAGTGTATACCCGGAGCATCCTCGCCTCGTGCTGTTCATAATGCTCGACAACGTCAACAACCAGCAGATAGAGATTGTCCGTAACCAATGCGCTAACAAAGGGTTCAACCGCATACTCGCCAATGGGACGCGCCTTACTGACGCCTACTATGACGCGGGCGGCAACTTCGTAGGCAAGAACCTCGCCACGCTGTTCACGGGGGCTCCCGCCGCTACTCATGGCATAGTCGGGCAACAGTGGATCGACAGTTTCACGGGCAACAAGGTAGACGCCGTCTATGGTGAAGTGCCAGAGTCGGGACGATTCGACACCCTCGCCATGCCGCATAACGGGGCGTTGCTGTGCGGCACTATCGCCAACGAGATACGCAAGATATATAACGACAAGGCTAAGATATTCTCCATAGGGCTCGACCCACAGATGCTCGTGTGGGCGTCGAGTACGCATGCAGGTGAGCCTTTCGTATGGGTCGACAAGCATGACGGGCGTATCCATACAGCCAACGTATCCGACTCGACAACCATCGGCTGGGTGGACAACTTCAACTCGAAGCAGATACCCGACGTATACCTCACCAAGACATGGGCGCCGCGCAAGGATATCACCGACTATCACCAGTCCCGCTTCTTCCCCGAGGTGTCATCGCAACCATTCTTCTACCCGCTGAATCGTCCCAACGACACCGACAAGTATGCCGCAGTATGTGGCTCGCCCTACGGTAATGACCTCGTGCGAGATATAGCCGCGACAGCCATAGCCTACGAAGACTTAGGCCGCGACGATATTCCCGACATCCTCACGGTGCAATTCACCGCCACACCAGCACTCGGGCAGAAACGTCAACCCCTCGACCCTGAGACCGAAGACCTCCTACTCGGCCTCGACGACAACATATCCTCCCTACTCCAGATGATTGACGAGACCGCAGGCATAGACAATACCCTCGTCATATTCACCGCCGCGCAAGGTGCATACGACGTTGCCCAGACCGACTCCCCACAATGGGCCGAACGTGGCTTCGTAAGCCTGCAAAAAGCCTCCGCATTGCTCAACCTCTACCTCATGGCCCTACATGGTCAAGCCCGATGGGTGAAGAACTACGCCCCAGGGTGCATATACATAGACCACGACGTGGCCAACGATAAGGGCGTCAACTACGACTCACTGCTCGTGCGCTCGTGCCAATTCCTAACTCAAGTGAAAGGCATAGCCGACGCCTTCCCCGCCTCGATGCTCTCACGGATAGTCTCCGCATCCCCCATAGTCGAGGCCATGCGCCACAACTACCACCCCAAACGCAGCGGCGACATACTCATCCACCTTGAGCCAGGCTGGGCCGAGGAGCTCGACAACGGACAATGCCTCACCCAACTGTGGAGCGGTGAGTTCGTACCACTCGCCTTCTATGGATGGCGCATTCCACGCTCCACGGTCTACGAGCCTCACAACATGCAAGATGTAGCCCCAACGATATGCTCCTTCATAGGCGTGGCACGTCCCGATGCCTGCTCAGGCCAACCCATACACCTCAACGTCACTAAGTAGCACGATGCCCCACTACTCCATCCGCCCCCTAACTCCCCACGACGCCATAGCCCTCTACGAGAAGACTGGATTCACACACATCGACCACCCGCTCGGCAACTCCAGACACGCTGCCGTCACCGTCTGGATGCTCAAAAATATATAACGCGCACTTGCTAATATCCTGACATTTACTTATCTTTACTCACGACACATACACTAACATAACTCTTCACACTCCATTATGAAGCATTCAATCCTCGCCCTGATAGCGGCAACACTCTTCTCAGCGCTGTCCTTTGCCGACAACGCCGAGTATATCCATGTCATCAAACTCGACAAGTCCGACTACGTCAAAGCCCTCTCACTCATCGGACGAATACAGTTCACCGACAACCAACTTACCGTCGTAGACAACACAGCCGACGCCAACGTCCTCTTCTCCTGCAACATCAACGACGCCAAAACCATCGTCTTCAACAACGACGCACAACCCACCATCCTCGCCCAAATAGCACAAGACTCCCCCATAACCGTCAAGGCATACCCCAACCCAGCCTCCGAATACCTCACCATATCGGGCCTCGACGAAGGGCAAACCATCCGACTATTCGACCTGCAAGGCAAAACAGTCATGCAGACCACCAACACCACCCTAAGCCTATCCGGCCTACCCGCCGGCGTATACCTCCTCCAAGCCGGCCAACAGGTAGTCAAAGTCGTCAAGAACAAGTAACCCGCACCCCCACACATACACACAAGGCTCGCCGGCAACCCACGCCAGCGAGCCTCGACTATCTCTCACCCCCCTACCCTACCTGCCCTCACGCTCACAAAAATACCTCCACAAAGGCGCCACCATAGTAGCCTGCACTATCTCACCACGCTCCAACAACCCACGCACCTCGCTCTCATCCATCAAATACACCTCTATATCCTCCGTAGCCTCCCTATGTGCCTCCCGCCGACACTCAACGCCACGAGCCACATACGAGTGCGTCATGTTAGTCATCGAAGTGCCATTAGGCGACGTCGTCATTATCTCCTCCCACTCACCACCCTCATACCCAGTCTCCTCACTCAACTCACGCTTTGCCGCCTCCAACGGCTCCTCACCCTCCTCTGCCGTACCCGCGCATATCTCATACGCCGTGCCACCCATGGCATGCCTATACTGACGCTCCATCACGAAACGACCATCCCGCGTTATCGCTATCACATTCACCCACTCCGGATACTCCAACACCCAATAGTCCCGTATCTCCACGCCACTCGGCTGACGAACCCAGTCCCTCCGCACCGTCAACCACTTCTCACGCATCTTATACTCACTCTCCAATATCGTCCAACGCTTGTCGTCCATCTCTTCCTCCTTCATCGCTATATCGCTTTTTGGTTATACCCCCAAAGATAACTCACTAACTTTGCTCATCCAAATACCACGCCACATGAAACACCCCACCCTCACTCCCCCACCAGCCACACCCGTCCTCCTCCACGCCTGCTGCGCACCATGCTCATCAGCCATCATCGAATGGATGCTCCAACACGACATCCACCCCATAATCTACTACTACAACCCCAACATCTACCCCCTCGACGAATACCTCCACCGCCGCGACGAGAGCCAACGACACGCCCAAGCCCTCGGCCTACAATGGGTAGAAGGCCCCTACGACCACGACGCATGGCTCAACTATATCCACGGACTCGAAGACGAACCCGAACGTGGCGCACGTTGCCTCAAATGCTTCACCTTCCGACTACTACACGCCGCTCATGCCGCACAACAACTCCACTGCCAATGCCTGACCACCACACTCGCCTCATCCCGCTGGAAAAGCCAACCACAAATCGACCAGGCCGGCTCCATAGCCCAAGACCAGACCGGCATAACATTCTGGCACCAAAACTGGCGCAAAGACGGACTATCCGAACGACGTGCCACCCTGCTCCGCCAATTCAACTTCTACAACCAACTCTACTGCGGATGCGAATACTCTAAAA
>CAZPPW010000019.1:0-29565 GCA_964588595.1 uncultured Marinilabiliaceae bacterium | reverse complement strand
ATATATATGCTTGGTGGGGGCGGGGGTTAGTATTTGGAGGGGTGGCGGTGGCAGATGTGGGTGTATTGGCAGTTGCGGCAGGGGGAGTTGGAGGTGTCGGGGGCTTGGGTGAAGGGGACTGCGGGGTCGAATATTTGGGAGATGGTGTTGAGGAGGAGGTTGTCGAAGTCGTTGGCGAGGGTGTCGGAGTAGATGATGGGGGTGGTGGGGGCGGATTTGCCGGGGCCTGTTTTTATTTGTGGGGCGCGGTCTTTGCGTCCGCCGTCTTCTTGGTGGAGGGTGGACATGGCGAAGATGCTGGGTGCGAGAGGCTCGTGGATGTTGAGGGCGTGGCGGAGTAGGTAGCAGTAGATGAGGGTTTGTGTTACGGGTTTGTTCTTTTTATGTTTATTCTGGTCGAACAGGTCGTTGAGGGTGGAGATGTTTATGGGGAGTTTGACGTTGCCGGTTTTGTAGTCGACGACGTGGAGGAGTGGGGAGTTGGGGAGGCGGTGTTGTCGGTCGATGGTGCCTTGTAGGGGGACGATGCGTCCGGAGGGGAGTGTTATGTCGAGGGTTATTTTTTGCTCGGTGTTGGTGACGAGGGTGTTTGGGATTTCGGAATTTATGGCGTTGATGATGAAGTTGCGGACTACGCGGAAGGAGAGGATGTTGCGTCCGCTAAGGTCGTCGATGGTTTTGAGGTGTGGGTTGTTCATTGCGTTGGCGAACTCGTTGATGATGAGGGAGTCGAGTGCCTGGGGGTTGTCGAGAATGGATTTGAGGTATTGTGAGGTGAGGAGTTTGCCTGGGGAATTGGGTGGGCACTTGTAGAGGTGCTCCATGACGGCGTGGAATATTATGCCGAGGTGTCGCATTTCGGCGTCTTCGGCGAGTTCGTCGTCGATGTTGAGGCGTGCTACTCGCTGGAAGAAGAATTGGAGGGGGCAGAGTATGTAGGTGGAGATGGCTGTGGGGGAGAGTTTTATGTCGTCCATGAGGTGGAGGACGTCGGCTTTGTTGACTTGGATGGGGGCGTCTTGGCGTATGTGTACGTCGCGTTGGGCGGACAGGTGCTGTATGGCGCGGTTGCGGAGCATTTGGAGTTGGAGGACGTAGCGGGAGAGTTGGGTGGGGCGGTTGGTTGACGCGCTCTCGTAGAGGGGGCGGATGAGGGTGACGTGCTTGGCACGGGAGAGGAGGCGGTAGAAGTAGTAGTGGTATGTGGCGTCGCGCTCGTCGGATGTGGGCATGGAGTTGCCTCGGCGTATGATGCGGGGGATCATGGACTCGATGGAGGGGGAGCGTCGTGGCCATTTGTCCTCGACGATGTCGAGGATTGTGACGTCGTCGAAGTCGACGGCGCGTGTTTCGAGGATGCCCATTATCTGGAGGCCACCGAGGGGCATGCCTTTGAAGTCGACTTTTTGCTGCTCGATCATGGAGCAGAGGATGAAGAGGAGCATATTGGGGGAGAGGATGTCGTTGATGACGAGAGGGATTATGGAGGCGAGTTTGCGGGTGACTTTTAGTGCTTCCCAGATGGCTTCGCGGTCGAGTGTGGCTTTCTCGATGGTGGCGAAGTGGGCGAGGATTTGCTCGAATATGGTTGTTATGTAGGGGACGACGCTGTCGGGGGCGAGCTTTTGGACTATTTGCGAAGCGAGAGGGAGGGAGGTGAGGAGAGGGTCGGAGGGGGCGAGGAAGACTATGTTTTGGGAGAGGATTTTGTTGATGACTTGGCGGGAGGGCTCGAGGCCGTCGACGGCGGAGACGTAGGGGTGGCGGAGGATTGGGATTATCGCCTTGGTGTTGAAATGTGGGATGCCGGCGCGCAGGCGGCAGTTTAGGCCGTTGTGGAGGTTGGCGATGAGGCTGGCGAGGCTGTAGATGTTGGAGTATTTGAGTCCATAACCCATTGTGACATTGATGTTTGAGACGATGTCGGTGGGGATGACGCTGAGGACTGGGAGGAGCATCTGCTCGTCGGGGAGGACTATGGCGGTGCGCTTGAAGTCGCGGCGTGCTGAGGCGAGGCGGGCGTCGGGGGCGGTGTCGGGGTTGGTGACGGACTGGAGGATGTTTGACGCCACGACATTGGCTTGGGCGTGAGGGTATGTGACCTTTATGAGCCTGATGTCTTGGGAGTTGGGGGAGACTTGACGCGGGGGGTGGTAGGCGAATGGGGCGGGGTATTTCTTGACCCATTGGGCTACGGCGTAGCCTGCGCCGTGGATATTATCGCCTTCGGCGGGGGAGAGCATCCAGTCTTGATAGTCCCAGAAGAATTGGGCGCGGTGGGCGGATTGGAGGCGGGAGAATATGGCGTCCTCGGCCTTGGAGAGGAGGCTGAAGCCTATGAAGACGTAGGATTTGGAGGGGGTGTCCCAGGTGTTGTTGTTGGCGGACAGGGCGGCGTCGCGGAGGAGCATGGCGGGGTAGGCAAGTCCTTTGAGGCGGAGGCGGGCCTGGAAAGTGGAGTAGAGTTGCTCCATGCGCCCGTAGGATTCGACGAAGCGGCGGTGGACTTTGAGGGGTTGGCCGGTGGGGGATACGGCGTCGGTGAACTCGACATTCCAGAAGGACTCTATTGCTTGGCGCTGTCGGTCGGAGATGTAGGAGAGGTCGTCGGAGAGTGATTGCCAGTCGGAGACGTTGCGGTAGATGGCGGCGGGGTTGGCGAGGGAGAGGTCGATGTCTTGGAAGTCGTTGAGGATTATTGACGCCCAGGAGTAGAAGGACTCGAATTTGAGTGGTTGGGCGTCGTCGGGGAGTAGGGATTTGTAGACGTCGTAGAGTTCGCAACGGAGGGTGAGGGGGTCGGCGATGTGGAGGTTGGAGCCTTGGAGGAGTAGGTCGGCGAGGGTTGTGGTGTGGAGTCCGAATATGACGTGTGGTTTATTGGCACGTTTTAGGACGGCGAGTTGAGAGGATAGCGCGTCGGCGAAGAATACGGAGGAGCGGTGGTTGGGGAATACGAAGATTGTGTCGGGCCAACGGTCGGGAGAGAGTTGGCGGACGAAGAGGCGCGCGACGGAATGCAGGAAGTCCATGAGAGAATGAGATTTTTGGTAAAGGTAGTGAAAAGGGCGGAGAAAAGTGGGGTGTGCGTAGGGGTTTGTGACGAGGGACGAAGAAAGTGTGACGAAATCGGGGAGCATTTGTTTCAGTATCGTTTCAGTATCGTGGGGTGGGCGTGGAGCATTTTTGTCAGTATATCGTCAGTATCTTGGGTTATTGGGGTAGGGTGTGTGGAGGATGAGGGGAGGAGAGGGGAGGGGTGAGGGGTATAGAATGATAACAGGGGTATGAAATGTTATATCGGGCGGGGGAGGAGGGTTAAGTGATATAAGTAAAATGGGCTTAAATATTGCAAATTGTAAGTGTAGATGGGTATAATTATGACGGATTGATTATATTTGCAATGTCTAACCAATGAATTAAAACCTATTAGAATTATGAAGAAGCGATGGATTGTATCACTGGGGTTGATGGTGGCGGCCGGTGTGGTTGGGGCGTTGATGCCGGAAGACAGTGGGTTGTGGGAGATGTCGGATAACGTGGACACGTCGGATTTGGCGTGGTTGATCACGGCGACAATATTCGTGTTGATGATGACGCCTGGGTTGTCATTCTTCTATGGTGGGATGGTGCGGAAGAAGAATGTGATATCGACGATATTGCAGAGCATCATAGCGATGGGGATAGTGTCGGTGTTGTGGGTGGTGGTGTGTTTCAGTTTGTCGTTTGGGGATGACATAGGTGGTGTGATAGGCGACCCTCGGACGTACTTCATGTTCAGGAACGTGGGTGGGGCGGCCACGGACAGTTTCTCGACGAAGATGGGTTTGACTATTCCGCTGGCGTTGTATGCGATATTCCAGATGAAGTTTGCCATAATAACGCCGTCGTTGATAACGGGGTCGTTTGCTGAGAGGGTTCGTTTTTCGGCTTATATGCTGTTCATGGTGTTGTTCACGATATTCGTGTATTGCCCTTTGGCGCATTGCACGTGGCATCCGGACGGTTTGTTCAGCCAGATGCATGTGAAGGACTTTGCCGGAGGTATAGTGGTTCATGCGTCGTCGGGCATAGCGGCGTTGGTGGGTGCGTTGTTTTTGGGTCGTCGTCGTGAGCGTCGGTCGGAGCCTGCGAACGTTCCGTATGTGATATTGGGTGCGTCGTTGTTGTGGCTTGGGTGGTTTGGGTTTAATGGTGGTTCGTCGTTGGCGGCTAATGGTCAGGCGGTCAAGGCGTTCTTGAACACTAACACTTCGGCGGCTACGGCGATGTTGGTATGGGTGTTTTTTGACTGTGTGATGGGAAGGAAGCCGTCGGCTATGGGTGCGGCTGTGGGTGGAGTTGTGGGTCTTGTGGCGATCACGCCGTCGGCCGGGTGGGTGTCGGTGGGGGAGTCGATACTTATTGCGGTGATCACGACGGTTATATGCAACTTGGCGTGTCACTGGAAGAACAGGACGTCGGTTGATGACGCGTTGGATGTGTTTCCGACGCATGGTGTGGGTGGTATTGTTGGTACGATATTGACGGGTGTGTTCGTGTATAAGTATGAGCCGGAGTTGGCGGCTGAGGGAGTGAGTCATTTGGAGTTCTTCGTGAACCATTTGTTGGCTGTGGTGATAGTGTTTGTGTATACCGCTGTGGTGACGTATGGGTTGTATTGGGTGACGAACAAGGTCATCCCGATGCGTGTGTCGGAGGCTAATGAGCGTCTTGGGCTGGACCGTAGCCAGCATGACGAGCATTATGGTCGACTTAGGGAGTTGGCGGAGTATTATGATGAGGAGTCGGGCAAGGAAGAAGGAGAGAAGGGTGGGGAGTAGACGGCAGAAGAGGTAACGAAGGTGGGGGAGGTCTCCGAGTAGGGGGGCTTCTCCCACCTTTTTTTGTTGTAGTTTTGTGGGTAGAGGATTATATTTGCGTGATATAAAATGAAAGGCAGATGAAAATAAGGATAGCAGCCATATTGTGGGCGTTGGCCATGGTGTTGGAGGCGTTTGGGGCGACTCCGATTGGGAAGAAGCAGGAGACGGGGAAGAACATTGTGGACTTCAGCGTACGGGTGAAGGGGTATGCGGGAAAGCCGGTGGTATTGGGGTATTACTTCAACAACAAGATGTTGGTGAAGGACACGGTCGTGACGGATGCGAGGTGTGTGGCGCACTTCCAGAGGGACACGTTGTATGAGGAGGGGTTGTATTTGCTGCATTTCCCAGAGAATGGGGGAGTGTTTGACATATTGATGCCGCATGAGCAGAAGTTCAGCTTGGAGTGCGACACTATGGCGCATCAGGTGGAGCGGGCGAAGGTGTCGGGAAGCAGGGCTTTGGGGAACTTTATTGAATATCAGCGGTATATCACGGGGAAGCAGAAGGATTACCAGAAGTTGAGCAGTGAGTTTAGGGAGGCTCAGGGAGACAAGGAGCGTCAGGAGGAGATACGTAGGCGTTTTATGGAGGAGGACTCGCTTGTGCAGGCGCATAATGAGGAGGTCATAGAGGAGAATAGGGATAACTTCTTGTGCAACTTCTTGAGGGCGTTGAAGGACGTCAAGATACCTAAGTTTGATGTGCCGGCGGGGTATAGCGACTTTCAGCGTGACTCGTTGCGGCAGATGAAGGGATATTATTACTATCGTGCGCACTTCTATGACAACTTTGACATGACGGACAACAGGTTGCTGCGGACACCCTTCTTCCTGCAGAAGATAGAGAAGTATTTTGATGAGAGCGTACCTCAGATACCGGACACGGTGGCCGCGGAGGCGGAGCGGCTCATCGAGATGTGCAGGGGGGACGAGGAGATGTTCAGGTTCTTCGTATCGACGATGTATAACAGGTTGAACCAGAGCAATATCATGGGTATGGATGCAGCGTTGGTCAAGATAGCGGACCGATATTACTTGTCGGGTGAGGCGACGTGGGCGGATAAGAAGTTCATCGATGAGTTGAGGGAGAATATAGATGGTTTGCGGTATACGTTGATAGGGTTGAAGGCGCCGGACGTTAAGATGCCATCGGTGTCGGGTGAGTGGTTCAGGCTGAGTGAGGTTAGCGCGCCATACACGGTGCTGGTGTTTTGGGAGCCGTCGTGCGGGCATTGCAAGAAGGAGGTGCCGCACTTGAGGGAGGCTGTGCTGGATAAGTTCAGGGATCGTGGGGTTAAGGTGTTTGCGGTGTATTGCCAGGTTGACAGGAAGCCTTGGGAGGAGTTCATAGAGGAGCATCAGCTGGAGGAGTTCATCAACGTGTATGACCCTTATGGCCGTAGTGGATTCCGGCAGTATTACAACATAAAGAGCACGCCTACGATGTTCGTGTTGGACAAGGATAAGACGATAGTGGCGAAGAAACTTAACGTGGATCAGATAGCTGACTTCTTGAGTCATGAGATGGGCGATAAGAAGTAGCGCGTGGTGCGTGGCATGCTTGGCGTTGTGCTGTTGTCAGGACGATGCCACCAAGGAGCGTGCGCCGAAGGTGTATTTCGGATCGAGTGGGCAGTATGAGATAGCGCCTGGCGACACGTTGGTGCTTGAGCCTAAGATACTATACGACAACGATTCGGAGTATACGTGGCAGGATGATGAGGGTAACGTGTTGTCGAACGAGAGGGACTTGGTGTTCGTCACGGATGCCATGCGTGACTATAGGTTGACGTTCATGGTGAGTACTCCCGCTGGTGCTGACACGTTCGGGGTTGATGTGTCGGTGCAGTTGTGCGCCACGTTCTCGGAGTTGGAGAACTACTCGACGAAGAAGTCGTCGGTGTTGGCGTTGATGCCTGATACGCTCGAGGGGGCGTTTCGGTGGAAGGGGGTGGAGTTTGCCAATATGGTCAACAGTGACACGTCGATGTGGTATGGGTTTGCGTACTCTAACAAGACATCGTTGCAGAGCACGTTGACGTCGCAGTCGATAGGTACGGCGTATGCGTCGGGTGGCACGTCGAACGGATATATGGCGGTATGTGCGGTGTCGTCGGTGGCTCAGGTGAGGTTTTCGAGGGAGTATAGCGTGAAGTCTATGGACATAGCGAATGACAACTTCGTGTATCTGGCGAGCAAGTTCGGGTATATGACGACGGATTCGGCGGTGGTGTCGCCTGCGTCGTATGGTGACTATTACCGTGTGGTGGTCGAGGGGATAGGGTCGGATGGTGCGGTTACTGGGTCGCGTGTTAGTGTCGACTTGGTGGACTGCGACTATGACAATCCTGCCAAGTATGTGCGTCAGACGGTGTGGAAGAGTGTGGACATGAGTAGCTTAGGGGTGGTGCGTGGGTTGTTGTTCAGTGTCGAGACGTCGATGGGTAGTTTCCCACCGTTGTTCTGCATAGACAATTTGCGGTTGCAAGATTAGATAGGCAATGATAGAGAAAGACCGTCCTGCTAAGTCACGTGGACTTGGGGGGCATCTTATGGATTTCATGGGGCTCTTCTGGTCGTTCTTCAAGATAGGGTTCTTCACCTTTGGGGGCGGCTTGGCGATGATACCGTTCATCGAGGATGAGTTCGTGCAGAAGCGTCGTTGGATATCGGCCGATGATATGCGCGAGATGGTGATACTCTCTCAGACGTTGCCCGGCGTGGTGGCAGTCAACGTGAGTATCTTCGTAGGCCAGCGTCGTGCAGGGTGGATGGGTTCCATAGCGGCGATAGTCGGCACGGTGTTGCCAGCGTTGATATCCATCGTACTCATACTCGTGCTGCTCAAGGGGTTCGAGGATAACAGGTACGTCAAGATGGTATTCGTGGGCATCAAAGCGGCGTCGGCTGCGCTGATACTCGACACTGTGATACGCATGAGTCGTAAGACGTTGGGTGTCGACACCGCCTGCTGGGTAGTGGCGGCCTTGGGTTTGCTGATAGTCATACTGGGCTTCTCGGCGGCATGGGTAGTGGTGTTTGGGGCATTGGTGGGTCTGGTATATTTCTATAATCGGGAGAGGAGGAAATGATGGTCTATTTCTACCTGTTCGTCATATTCTTCAAG
Source organism: uncultured Marinilabiliaceae bacterium (assembly GCA_964588595.1). GTDB lineage: Bacteria > Bacteroidota > Bacteroidia > Bacteroidales > Marinilabiliaceae > W3P20-009. Next base: position 21,571 of record CAZPPW010000019.1, on the reverse strand, counting down.
GTCGGCCTTATAGGTTTCGGTGGAGGATACGCCATACTGACCCTCATATTCCAAGATGTGCAGACCTTCGGCATGATGTCTGCCGAGGAGTTCGGCAACCTCGTGGCACTATCACAGGTCACCCCCGGACCCATAGCCATAAATGCCGCCACATACGTAGGCTACAACGTCGCGGGTCTCTCGGGGGCGATTGTCGCAACCATAGCCGTATCCTTGCCATCGTTCATACTGTGTATGCTCGTGCTGACATTCCTCGACAAGTTTAAGGACAACGTCATCGTAGCCTCCCTACTCGCCGGCATACGCCCAGCTACGGTCGGACTTATGGCAAGCGCATTCCTCTTTATGCTCCAGACGGCGATATTCCCCGCCTACGACACCTCTAAGTCATTAATTACGAACATGAGTGACATGGATTTGGTCGGACTTGCTATATTTGTGATTACCTTCGGCGTGATACTCCTCCGCAAGTTCGGGGCGATAACCCTCACACTTGCCGGGGGTGTCTTAGGGGTGATACTATGTTCAATATTCACTAATTGATGCACGAATGAGGATCTCAGGACTTATCTTGCGGGCACTGGCTCTCTTATCTCTTCTCACAATTAGCCTGATGGCCAACGGCGCACAATACCGTGTCCTCGTGCTATGCTCCTACAACCCTGAGTCCAACAACCTCGCCAACACCATCAACACCTTCGAGAACGAACTTAAATCCCACGGCGTCGAGAGCACCATAATCGTCGAGACTATGGCCATCGACAACTTCTCCGACTACGTAAGCTGGCGCAAGAAGATGAGTGCCATTCTCGCCAACTACCGCGCCCAAAGCAAACGACCCGACGCCATGCTCATACTCGGGCAAGAAGCTCTCGCCACATACCTAAGCACCGACATATCCGAAGTACCCGACATACCCGTATTCTGCGCACGTTGTAGCCGCAACTACATCGAAATACCCAAAGACGACAACCCAGCCTCCTGGGACCTCGACTCACACGACATCATCGACGCCAACTCCCTCTACAACATCGTCGGAGGATGCTTCTACGAATACGACATCGACCACAACCTATCGCTCGTACGACAACTACGACCCGACGTACACAACATCACCTTCCTCTCCGACAATAGCTACGGTGGTCTCAACATGCTCGCTCTCGTACGCTCCACCGCCGCACGACACCCCGACTTCCACTTCAACCTCCTCGACGGACGCAACCTCACCATCCTCTCAGCCGCCGACTCCATAGCCAACATCCCCGACAGCTCCGCACTATTCATCGGCACTTGGCGATACGACAAGGACAACCGCTACTACATCAACTCCTCCATAATGATGCTACGGCAAAACAACATCAACCTGCCCGTATTCACCATATCCTCCACCGGCCTGCACGACTGGGCCATAGGTGGCTACACCCCACGCTACGACGAGTCCGGCCCCCAACTCGCCAAACTCTTCATCGACTATCTCGCCACAGGCAAATCCCACCTCTTCTTCGTCCCCTCTCACTACATCTTCAACTACGAATCCCTCACCAACGCCGGCATCAGCGAAAGCGACATACCCGAAAACTCCGAAATCATCAACCGACCCACCAGCGTATTCCGTCTCTACTACCTCCAAATACTCTCCGTTTCCGCCGTAATACTCATCCTCCTGGCCGCCCTCATAATAGCCGCCAACAACCTCCGAAAAGTCCGACACCTCACGCAACACCTCGAACATAAGCAGCAAGAACTTATCGAGGCCAAAAACAAAGCCGAGGCCAACAGCCTCCTCAAGACCTCCTTCCTTACCGACATGAGCCACGAAATACGCTCCCCTCTCAACGCCATCATCGGTTTCTCACAAGTCATTGCCGAGCAATGCGACTCCCTCTCCAACGACGAACGCTCCAAAATAGTCGAGATAATCAACAAAAACTGCAACCTCCTGACCGGCATCCTCAACTCCATACTCGACATATCCAGCATCGAATCCGGACGAGCCAAGTACGACATTGAGGACGTCGACCTCGTCGAACTCTGCAAAGATATACTCTCCGACGCGCAAACATCCAACCCAAACTGCGGCCTCAGCTTCATATTCAAGACCGACATGATTGCCTTCGTCCTACGCACCGACGCCAAACGTGCAAGGCAAGTCATATCTCACATCGTCAACAACGCCATAAAATTCACCAAAGACGGCTCCGTAACCCTTTGCCTATGGCGACTCGAAGACGGCGCAGCCAAGATAACCATCGCCGACACAGGCCGCGGCATTCCACCCGACAAGGCCGAGGAGGTATTCTCACGCTTCGTCAAACTCGACGAATTCTCCTCCGGCACAGGGCTCGGCCTGTCACTATGCCGCCTCATAGTTGAACGCTTCGGCGGCAAAATATGGGTCGACACCACCTACACCAAGGGCGCAAAACTCGACATCGTTGTCCCACAAGCCGACGAAAACTCCTTCAACGACGCAATATGACCACAAACACCCCCATATAACATTCCATACCCCTCTACATAACATATTATACCCATCCCCTCCACACACCCTCCCAAAACCATCCAAGATACTGACAATATACTGACAAAACTGCTCCCTCACCACACCCATATACTGAAACAATACTGAACCCAATACTCCACACCTCATCCCAATTTCGTCACTAATTCTACCACCCTTCGTCACAACTCCGACTTTCATACCCAATCCCCTCCCCCCTCACTACGTATAAAAACGTATCACCCCCCCACCCCCCCCCCCCCCCCCCCCCCCCCCCCACCCCCCCCCCCCCCCCCCCCCCCCCCCCCCCCCCCCCCCCCCCCCACCCCCCTGCCCCCCACCACCCTCCCCCCGCCAATCACCCCCCTTTACATTTATTTAACGCCCCACTCCCACCCCCCACGACCCCTTTTACCCCCAAAAATTCCGAAATTGCGTCCGTATTTAACCGACAAAACATAAAGACACATACATACTATGAAAAGGAGAGTTGTTATCACTGGCCTCGGAATCTACTCCTGCCTTGGTAAGACACTTGACGAAGTTCGTGACTCACTCTACAACGGCAAATCGGGCATCATCTTCGACCCCGTCCGCAAGGAAATGGGCTTCCGCTCCGCCCTGACCGCCAAAGTCGACGTCCCCGACCTCAAAGGCCTCCTCACTCGTAGCCAACGAGTCTACATGGCCGACGAAGTCAAATACGCCTACCTCGCCACTCGCGACGCACTCGCCAACGCCAAACTCGACCAAGATTACATCGAGGCACACAACGTCGGCATCCTCTACGGCAACGACAGCAGCGCCGACGCCGTAGTAAAGAGCGTCGACATAATGCGCGAGAAGAAAGACACCACCCTCGTGGGCTCCGGCGCCATATTCCAGTCCATGAACTCCACCGTCACAATGAACCTCTCCTGCCTCTTCAAACTCAAAGGCATGAACCTCACAGTCTCCGGCGCTTGCGCCTCAGGCTCACACGCCATCGGCCTCGGCACGCTCCTCATCCGCGAAGGCCTCCAGGAGTGCATCGTCTGCGGCGGCGCCCAAGAGGTCAACCCCTTCTCCATCGGCAGCTTCGACGGCATCTCGGCCTTCTCCGCACGCGAAAGCGAACCCACCAAAGCCTCTCGCCCATTCGACCGCGACCGCGACGGACTTGTCCCCGGCGGCGGCGCCGCAACAGTCATAATTGAAAGCTACGAGAGCGCCGTAAAGCGCGGAGCGCCTATCCTCGCCGAAGTCCTCGGCTACGGCTTCTCTTCCAATGGCGACCATATCTCAACACCAAATGTCGACGGCCCCGCACGCTCCCTCAAAATGTCTATTGAGCAGGCCGGCATAGACCTCCGCGAAATCGGCTACATCAACGCACACGCCACCTCCACGCACGTCGGCGACCAAAACGAAGCAAAGGCCATCGACCGCGTCCTCGGCGACTACAAACCCTACATCACATCCACCAAAGGACAAACCGGTCACGAGATGTGGATGGCCGGCGCCTCCGAAATCGTCTACACCATTCTCATGATGAAGAACGACTTCGTGGCCGCCAACCTCAACTTCGAGAACCCCGACGAGGACTCCGCTAAGCTCAACATCCCCGGGCAACGCGTCTCGCACCACTTCGACACCTTCCTCTCCAACTCCTTCGGCTTCGGCGGCACAAACTCCACTCTCGTCGTCCGCAACCTCTAAGATTAGACCGCGCGCCCAAAATACCCGCCACTCTGCCCGGCCAAGCACTAACGACGGATATTTTTCGCCCTCTCTCTTTTCTTTCTCGTGCCGAAAAGCTACTTTTGCACCATAATTGCGCAATCCGCGCAACAAAAGTAACTCGTAAACACAACAAGTCATCATTACATACAAATGGAAAAGAACGAACTGATTAACAAAGTCAACGAGGTTCTCGCCGACGAGTTCGAGGTCGAAGTCTCCGACATCACCCCAGATGCCAACATCAAGGAAACACTCCAGCTCGACAGCCTCAGCATCGTCGACATGATCGCCCTCATCGAGAGCAACTTCGGCGTTAAAATTCAAGGCACTGAGGTCGGATCTATCAAGACTTTCAACGACCTCTACGACTATCTCGCTGCACGTGCTTAATAAACTGATGATTCTGTCATCAGCTTATTGTCGAGCCTCGCTTCACTTCAAGCACATACCACGTGAAGTCGGCATAACAAACGTTATTCCCGATATTTAGGCTCACGAACCCTACTCACTCAGACCTCAATCTGACTGAGTAGGTTTCGTGGCTATTTTGCGTTTATACCCCCTATCAACCCCCAAACACACCTCCCTCTTCCACCCCATTCAAACACTATAACCATCTTTCATGACAAGGATCGTCCTCGCAATATACCGTTTCCTCGCAGCCCACAAGATTTTCCGATGGGCCTCGCTCATCGTCTCCACCATCGTCTTCGCGCTCCTCGCCACGCAACTCCACTTCGAGGAAGACATAACAAAACTCCTCCCCTCCACAGGCGATGAGAACGAGACTCTCGCCTTCTCACAACTCCAAGTAAAGGACAAAATATTCCTCCAAGTCACATCAACCAACGAGCAAGAACCACTCGAACCCTACGAGCTTGCCGACATAATGGACGAACTCGTCGACGGCATCCTCTCCGCCGACATCCAAGCCGCCAAAGACCAACTCCCCGACTCCGCCTCCGTCCTCTCCGACCAGGAAGACCAAGGCCTCTACGTCTCCGACATTCTCTATCAAATCGACGAGGACATGATGATCGACGTCGTCTCCTACCTCGCCGACAATTTCCCCTCCTTCGTCGATACCGCCTCCTACACACAGCTCGCCGCGCTCCTATGCGACTCCTCCGTCACGGCCAACGTCTCCAAAGTCCGCAACATGCTCACCTCCCAAGCCGGCCTCGCCATGAAGGATATGCTCGCCGCCGACCCCATCGGCATGCGCTCCGTCGTCCTCGAGCGTGTCAAAGACATTCGCGACGGCCTCGGCAATAGCCAAATAGTGTTCGAGAACCACCTCTTCACCCCCGACACCACAGTCGCACTCGCCTACCTCTCCCCCTGCTTCAAATCCTACGACTCTATGAGCGGACGCAAACTGATAAAACTCATAGAAGACGAAGTGGCCAAGGTCAAAGACGCTCACCCCGACGCCGACATCCTCTTCCACGGCGCACCAGTGCAAAGCGTCAATAATAGCCGGCAAATCAAATCCGACCTCTGCTTCACCCTCGCCATCTCCCTCATCCTCGTCTGCATAGGCATAGGCATCTGCTTCAAGAATAAGTCCACCATCCCCATGCTCGTGTTCCCCGTGGTCTACGGCGCTCTGTTCGCCATGGCGATGATGTACCTCGTCCGAGGCACAATGTCCCTCATGGCTCTCGGCATAGGAGCCATAGTCCTCGGCGTCGCCCTAAGCTACTGCCTGCACGTCATAACCCACTACAAATACGTTAGCTCCCCCGAGCACGTGCTCCGCGACCAAGCCACTCCCGTGTTCCTCGGATGCCTGACCACCATAGGCTCCTTCCTCGGCCTGCTCTTCACCAGCTCCGAACTCCTCAGCGACTTCGGCCTGTTCGCCTCCTTTGGCCTCGTGGGCACCACTTTTTTCAGCCTCGTCTATATCCCCCACTTCTTCAATCCCGAGCGCAACCGACGCTCCAAGAAGGCCTTCCGCGCTCTCGAGCGTTTCAACTCCCACCGCTTCGAGAAGCATAAATGGCTGATAGTCCTCATCGTAATCATCTCCGGCGTCTGTTTCTACACTCAACGCTACGTGACTTTCGATGCCGACCTCACGCATATTAACTTCACTTCCAACGAGGTGAAACGTAGCCAGGCCCTCCTGCAACGCAAGACGCAACCCGGCCTCGTCACAACCTACTACGCCACATCCGACTCCTCACTCGACGTGGCACTCACCAAGAGCCGCTCCATGTTCACCGTCCTCGACTCCCTCAAAGAGCGTGGCAAGGTGCGTGGCTTCTCCAAGGCCGCCACCCTCTTCCCCACGGTCGCCGAGCAGGAGGCGCGTCTCAACGCATGGCAAGACTTCTGGACCGACGAACGCCTCGCCTCCACCAACGCCATGGTAGCCCGTGCATGCGCCAAGAATCGTATGTCACCCGCGTTCTTCGCCCCCTTCAACGATGTCGTAACCACACAGTATGACATAATCGACCCCTACGCCGACCAGATTCTCCCACAAGGCCTCATGGCCAACATCATCGAGTACACCGATGGCCAATATCTCGTCTTCACCTCTGTCCAAATGCGCCAAGAAGAGAAGAAGACCGTCGGACGAGCTCTCGTCGACGCCACAAACTGTATCGTGGCCGACCCCATGTTCTACACCGAGGAGATGGTGCTCACCATCAACAACGACTTCAACACGGCCCTCAACATCTCCATGGCGTTCGTGTTCGTCATTCTCCTCCTCTCCTATCGCAACCTCATCCTCTCCATTGTCGCCTTCATCCCCATGACCCTCAGCTGGTACATAGTCCTCGGTGTCATGGGCATGCTCGGCATGCAATTCAACCTGATTAATATCGTCATCTCCACCTTCATATTCGGCATAGGTGTCGATTACAGTATATTCGTCATGGACGGTCTCCTCTCCAAGGCTAAGTCCCAGTCCGAGCCGCAACTGCTCGTCTATCACAAGACGGCCATATTCTTCTCTGCCGTGACCCTCATCGTCAGCACTGGCTCCCTCCTCCTCGCCTCTCACCCGGCCCTCGCCTCAATCGGCGTAGCCACAATCATAGGCATGTCCTCCGCCGTGATCCTCGCCTACACCCTCCAGCCCTTCCTCTACCACGCCCTCGTGCGCTTCATCCTCCGTATGGGATGGAAGGCCTCATGGCTCGAGGATAAGAACAAGAAATAGCCATGTCCCCCACCCACTACGATGTCATTGTCATAGGCGCGGGTCTCGGCGGTCTCGAGTGCGCCTATATGCTCCAAAAGGTTGGCAAGCACGTGCTCGTCCTCGAGGCCGATGCCCTAATCGGTGGCTGTCTCCAGTCGTTCCGACGCTCCGGACATCTCTTCGACACCGGCTTCCACTACGTCGGTGGGCTCGACGACGGGCAGATGCTCAACCGCCTGTTCTCCTACTTCCACCTCATGTCACTCCCCTGGCTCCGTCTCGACAACGACTGCTTCGACGAGGTGACCCTCCCCTCCGGCTCATACCCCTTCGCACAAGGCTATGACAATTTCTGCGAATCCCTCACATCTCTCTTCCCCCATCAAGCCGACAACCTCAACCAATATGTCGCCCTCCTCAAACAGGTAGGCGACAATATCGCCCATAGCTTCGACCCTCGACAGCCCGACGATGTCTACTCCCGCTCCCTATTCGCCCGCTCCGCCCACGACTTCCTCACCTCCACCATCTCCGACCCCACTCTGCAAGACGTCCTCTCCGGCACATCCCTCAAAATGGAGCTCCGTGCCGATAAACTCCCCCTCTACGTCTTCGCCCAGATAAACAGCTCATTCATCCAGAGTGCCTACCGCATACAAGGCGGTGGCATGCAGATAGCCGAATCCCTGCGCTCCTCCATCGAGGCCATGGGCGGCACAGTCCTGCGCAACAAACGCGTCACCTCCTTCGAAGCCACCGATGGTAAAGCCTCAGCCGTTTTCGTCAACGACTCCGACGAACGTTTCGAGGCCGACACCTTCATATCCGACGTCCACCCCGCGCAGACTGTACGCCTACTCCAGACTGCCGGCCTCGTCCGCAAAGTGTTCCAAAGGCGCATAGAGAACCTCGAGAACACCTTCGGCATGCTCACCGTCAATGTAGCCCTCAAGCCTGGTATGCTCCCCTATCAGAACCACAACAAGTTCATCTACACGCAGCCCGACGTCTGGTCTCTCCACTCACAAACCTCCTCCCCGGTCAAAGCCATAATGGTCAGTTTTATGCCGCCAACCGACGGCTCACCCTACGCCTCAGGTCTCGACATACTAACCCCGATGAATTGGGATGCCGTTTCTAAGTGGTTTGGCACGAAAATTGGAAGGAGAGGAGATGACTATGTTGAGCTCAAAGAACATATCGCCAACGAGTGCCTCGCCCTCGCCTCACGCCACATCGAAGGCCTATCACAAGCCCACGATGCCCACTGGGTCAGCACCCCTCTCACCTACACGGACTACACTGCCACCGAGCACGGCTCAGCCTACGGTATACGCAAGGACTACAACGCCACAATGTTCACTGTCCTCACGCCCAAGACTCCCGTACCCAACGTGTTCCTCACAGGCCAGAACCTCAACCTCCACGGCATCCTCGGCACCTCTATGACCTCCATGTTCACCTGCGCCGAGATTATCGGCATGGACACGGTCGTCAACGAGCTCAACGCATAAGTCTTCATCCACTGATTGACAACAAAGTACTACTTGAAAAATGAATCTTAAACTTACATTCCTCTCCCTCGCGGCTATCCTCTCCTCCTCTCTCGCCTCCGCACAGCTCAAGAACGTCAACGGCAACGCCGAGGTGACTAAGGTCGAAGAGGCCAACAAGCAAATCTCTTCCATGCAGTGCCAATTCTCCCGCACCACTAAGGTCGCCGCACTCAAAGACGCCACCAAAGCCGATGGCGACTTCTTCTTCGCCTCCCCCTCCAACCTCTCCATGAAGTACGCCAATGGCGAACTGTTCGTCGTCACCAACGACAATGTCTCCATGACCGTGGGCGGCAAGACCCGCACCCTGCGCTCCTCCAACCGCCACGTCGAGGACCTCTCCGGCACGCTCCTCGCTTGCGTCAAGGGCAACATATCCGCCATCGACGGCACCCTGAAGTCCGCCAAAGCCAACGGCCAGGCCATCATCTTCAAGATCGACGCCAACATGAAGGTAGGACGCAGCTCCATCAACGCCATCGAACTCTCCTACAACAAGAAGGACTGCACCCTCAACTCTCTGAAGCTCATCGAGCCAGACGGCAGCTACCAACTCTACGAACTCAAAACCAAAACCCTCAACTCCACTATCGACCCCGCCACTTTCTCTCACCCCAACAACAAGAAACGCCGATAACCCACCACCCATATTTGGGCTATCCCCCAAACATACACCAACTAACCATGAGAGACGTCACTCCCGACGCCTCTCATTTTTTCACCCCCTCCTAACCCATCACCGGCGCATAACAACTTCCACGTCGCACCTCACCGCTCACTATCTCTTCCCCCTAATTGCGCACACATTGCGTTCGCAATTCCATCACACTAACATTCAACTCATTACCTCATATTTTCCTCCCCTATTTCCCTATCTCACATAATTTTAATATGTTTGTGTCTGAATGAACTATATGCATTAAGTCATAAAATGGCTTTAGCGGACTGTAATGTTTGTCACCATGAAAAAGAAGCTTTGCACCTTGTTTTTTGCCCTGTTGTCCATCGTGGCACTGGCGCAAAACCCCTACCTCCCGCTCTGGGAGTTCATACCCGATGGCGAGCCATACGTCTTTGAGGACCCCGACCACCCAGGCCAATATAGGGTCTATATCTACGGCTCGCACGACACACGTGTGACGGACTATTGCGGCCTCGACCTTGTCGTATGGTCAGCCTCAGTCAACGACCTCCAGCATTGGCGCTACGATGGCGTGATATTCCGCTCCGACCGCGATGCCAATGGCAACCAACTTAATCCCAGTGGCGAGAGCGATGTCCTCTTTGCCCCCGACATTGCCCTCAAGACAAGCCCCGATGGACAAAAGACCTACTACCTCTACCCCAACAATCAGGCTGGCGGACGTCAGAATATGGTTTGCCGCTCAGCCCGCCCCGATGGCCCATTTGAGGTATGCAACTGGAAGAAGGATAACCCACGTGAGACGGAAGGCCCCTTTAAGTTCGACCCCGCAGCCTTTGTCGATGACGATGGACGTGCATACGGCTACTGGGGATTCTGCCAATCCTTCGCCGCCGAACTTGACCCTACGACTATGAGCACCGTCAAGCCCGGCACGGAGATAGTGAACGGCATGATAGCCAGCAAGGATAGCGACCAAGTGTTCCGTTTCTTCGAGGCCTCGTCTATCCGCAAGATTAAGGACAAGTACGTATTCATCTACAGCCGCTGGACCAACGAGGGCGAGTGCGGTATGCCTCAGACCAACTATACCCTCGCTTATTGTTACAGCAACAACCCCCTTGGCCCATGGACGTACGGCGGCACACTCATTGACGGCCGTGGACTCGAACGCCGCCCCAATGGCACCACTGTCGCCACGGCTACCCCTTTCGGCAATACGCATGGCAGCATCTGCGAGATTAACGGCCGCTGGTACGTGTTCTACCACCGTCAGGCTGGCACGACCGAATACTCGCGTCAGCCAATGGTCGCCCCCATAGATGTCGAGGTGCGCGAAGGCAAAGACGGATATGTGAGGATATCTCAGGCAGAGTTTACTTCCGAAGGCTTTGCCCTCGACGGTCTGGACCCCTACACCCGTTATGCTGCCGGCATCGCCTGCTACTACACAGGCCCAGGTGCCGCCCATCAGGAATACCCCTACGTGTACTACCCCGGCTCACATAGCGAGGTCGTACGCCTGACGTACGATGGCAAAACTGACCCCTACGACGCAAGCATCAACCGCTGCCCCATGGTCAATAACAACGCCGGCTCAGTAGTGGGCTACAAGTACTACAACTTTAGCAAGACCTACGGCACCAAGGACTTGACCCTCTCCGTCAACCTCCTGCCCGAGGGTGTCAAAGGCGAGATAGAAGTCTACCTCGACCGTCCGTCAGAGCAGGAAGGTGGCATTAAGTTGGGTGTCTGCCAGTTGTCGGGCAAAGAGAAAGGCGAACCACGTGAGGTCAAGATAGCAGTCCCCAATTTGACTTACCACAACGGCAAGCACGCCCTCTTCTTCGTCTTCAACTCAGCAACGAAAGGCAAGTCCCTTTGCCAACTCAACAGCCTCCACTTCGAGAATGTCAGTAAATAGACCCCACACCAAAGTCTCTATCTGACAGACTGATAACAATATAGTTCGACCGCCTGACTTTAAGCGCAAGCCTAATGTCAGGCGGTCACTCATTAATTCCATCGCATAGCCCCATATTCATCCCCTCCCCTCCAATTGCGCACACACCGCGTTCGCAATTCCACGTCTCTAATTATCAGCATATTATCATATATTTCTCACTCAAATTTCCCCTACTACCCCAAATTCCATCCCCCAAATCCTCCACTTCTCCCCAATATCCTCCTTTTTCTCCAATTCCGTTTACTATTGTTAATGCCACGCCCCATCTCTTATGTTTTACTAAGTCTATAACCTTGCCCTCCTTAATACACTATTGATAAAATTGTTACATTTGCATTGACAATAGCGGGCAACAATTTCAGCGCCTCCCATCTCCCCCAATGGCGCTCACTTGCCGCCTAAGAAAACAAGTAAATAAGTACAAACTGACACTATACAACGATGAGACTCTTTTTTGCATCGTTAGCCCTGATGGGCTCCATCCTCGCCAATGCGCAGCAGGTTCTGTCCCTCGACGAGTGCCGCTCCATGGCTCTCGAGAATAACCACGAGATTAAGGCGGCGCAGAGTCAGACCGAGAGCGCCAACTATACCCGCAAGAGCTACCGCGCCAACTACTTCCCCACCATAACCATCAACGCCATAGGCCTATACAGCACCATCGATGGCTCGAAGGAGATAGGCATAGGTCAGCAGAACCTGCCTGTATTCAAGCCCGATGCCACATTCCAGGCGCAGACTCCCCAGCTCACCGACAAGATGTGGCTCGTGCAAAACCTTACGGGCTACGCCTACTTCCCCGGCCTATCCGCTGCCCTCGACTATGAGGTAGGCCCCATGTTCCTCGCAGGCATATCTCTCCAACAGCCTATCTATATGGGCGGCAAGATAGCCAATGCCACGAAGATCGCCTCTAAGGCCGTCGAGATGTCTGAGGCCAACGAGACCCTCACCAAGGTCAACGCCATAAAGAAGACCGACGAGGCCTACGCCCTTGTGGTCAAAGCCAAAGAGCTCCAGAAGGTAGCTATTTCCTACAACGCCGTACTCCAAGAGCTTATGACTAACATCACCAAGGCCAAGAACCAAGGCATGAGCACCGGCAACGATGTCCTCAAAGTTCAGGTCAAACTCAACGAGAGTGAACTCAATATGACCAAGGCCGCCAACGCCGTGACACTCGCCAAGATGAACCTCTGCCACGTCATAGGCATGGATCTAAACTCCGATATTGACGTCACCGACACCTACCCGCAGATTGAGACCAAAGAGGGCAGCATAGCGTCTCGCCCAGAGTCTCAACTTCTTGCCAAGAAGGTCGAGATAGCCGAGGCCAAGACTAAGGTAGAACGTTCCTCCGTATTGCCCGAGGTCGGGGCGCAGCTGTCCTACAACTACGTCAACGGCTTCAAGGTTCTCGACGAGACCCTCTTCAACGATGCCGACTTCACTGCCATTGTCAAGGTCAAGATACCCATCTTCAACTTCGGCAAGAACACCAATAAGATTCGCGCCGCAAAGAGCTCCCTCGAGCAGACGCGCATTGAGCAGCAGAACATAACCGAGCAACTTGAGCTTGAGCATCAGCGTGCCGTCAACATACTCGCCGAGGCGGAGAAGGAACTTGCCGTGGCAGACAACTCACTCCGCCAGGCGGCAGAGAATATGCGCTCCTCAAAGAGTCTCTACGAGAACGGCTACGAGACCCTAACCGACTATATGCAGAGCCAAGTCCTCTGGCAACAGGCCATGGCAGCCAAGGTCGATGCCGAATACCAACTCTATCTCGCCAAGGTCGATTTCAACCGCACCAGCGGCACTCTCATCGATTAACCCCTACCACCATGACGGATCATATAGACCCCTCAATACTCGCCTTCCTCGCCGACATTGCGGATAACAACAGCAAGGCATGGTTCGATGCCAATAGACCTCGCTACCAAGCTGTGCGCAATGCCTTCCTTGAGCTTGTCGAGGTCATGGTGGCTCATGCGCAGTCCGTCGATAGTAATATAGGTGTTCAGGATGTCGCCAAATGCCTATACCGCATAAACCGCGACACCCGCTTCTCGCCCGACAAGTCGCCCTATAAACGTCACTTCGGTGCTTTCGTGGCTCCTGGTGGTCGCACAAGCCCACTCCCCGGCTACTATCTCCACATCCAGCCAGGCAATGAGAGTTTCTTCTGCTCGGGCAATTATAGTCTCGACGCCTATCTTCTGAAACGCCTGCGCACCGAGGTGTCCAACTTTCCCGAGGAACTCGACGCTATTCTCCACGACCCCGCCTTCCGCAATCGCCTGACGCTTGCCGAGGACGAGAAACTGAAATCCGCGCCACGTGGCTTCTCCATCGACCCTCGTTACGCCGAGTATCTCAAATACAAGACACTTAATGCTATGGTGCGCTACACCGACGATGAGGTTACAGCCCCAGGTTTCGTCAATCGCCTATGTGACGATATTTCCCTTGCCCAGCCCCTCAACGCCTTCTTCTACCGCGCCCTGACGACTGAGCCCGACGAGGAGTGCAACCTATGAGCCCCCTCGCCAATAAACTCTTCCACACGCCCGACGAGGTAGTCGACGCTGTGCTTCGGTTTGGCTTCCTGCCCTTCTTCCGTGGCGATATCCCCTCTTTCTCTATCGAGGAACATACGCCAAGCGAGCTATGGTTCTCCGACACCCAAGATGGCCCATGGGAATGGAAAGGCCCTATAATACGCTCTGGCAAGGTGGCGTATGCTAAGTTGTTCCGCAATAAGGCCGCCTTCATCGCACCCGACCTGCTACCCCATATCGTCAATGTGCGGCGTTCCTCTCGTCCAATGTCCTACCATGAGGAGCGTGTGCTGCGTGCCATCACCGCCAACGAGAGCATGCTTTCTACCGAGATACGCGATGAATGTGGCTTCTCGCCCCGCTCACGTGCCGATATCCTTCTTAGTGCGTCCGATGGGCTTCGCCTGCCCTCCCTCGATTCTCTCCTCACGCACTTGCAGATGGCCGCCCAGATTGTAGTATCCGATTTCGAGTACAATATCGACAAGAAAGGCCGTCCCTACGGTTGGGGCATAGCACGCTATTCCACGCCAGAGATACTCTACGCCGACTGGTTCGACCTTCCTGCCGCCACGCCCGATGAGAGTCGTGCCATCCTCGCCTCCAAGATACTCGCTGTAGAGCCATCACTTGGCACGAAAATTGTCAACAAGATTATAGGCTGACCGCCAACTATCCCCGTTCGCTGAACTTTTGGCCCCTTTGGTTGAAATCAGCGTTGTCCGTTATATCCTTTTTCTCTATCTTTGAGATGCAAAACGATTAATTGATTATGAAGAGAATCTTTGCCCTTGCCTTGGCCACCCTCACAACCATCATGGCCTTTGCGCAAAAGCCTACCATCAAGTTCGACATCGAAAGCTACGACTTCGGTGAGATACTTGAGGCCAAAGGCCCTGTCTCCCACTCCTTCAAATTCACTAATACTGGCACTACCCCTCTCGTCATCACGCAAGTGCAGGCCTCATGCGGGTGCACCACACCCACTAAACCGCAGAAGCCTATACGCCCTGGCGAGTCGGACGAGATAACGGTCACTTTCAACCCCGCAGGGCGCATAGGAACTTTCAGCAAGACCATAACAGTTTCCTCTAATGCAGAGCAAGCCAATGTAATGCTCCGTATCTCTGGCAGGGTTCTTGAGCGTGAAAAGACTCTCGAGGATATATACCCCTACGTCATGGATAGCTTGCGTCTCAAGAGCAATATATTGTCTTTCACTAAGATACATCCCAACGAGACCAAGACTGAATCGGTTGAGGTTATCAACACCTCCGCCTCAAACCGCACCCCGCAGTTCATCAACATCCCCAAGCACATCACTATCGAGTGCCAGCCCGCCACGATAAAGCCAGGCGAGACAGGTCACATCGTAGCCACGTACGACGCCTCGCTGAAGAATGACTGGGGCTACGTCTCCGACCGCGTATACGTCACTTTCGACGGCAAACGCCAATATAGCAACCAGATGACGCTCACGGCAAGCATCGAGGAGGACTTCTCGCAAGTTGATGCCGCAGAGGCTCCCGTCATTCAGTTCAATGAGCGTTCACACGACTTTGGCCAAGTCGTGCAAGGCACTAAAGCCGTGTGCGACTTCATCGTCACCAACAACGGCAAATCTCCTCTTGCCATCCGTAAGGTCAAAGCCTCATGCGGGTGCACAGCAGTGACTCCCAATAAGACTTTGCTCGTGCAAGGCGAGTCGACCGAGATACATGTGGAGTTTGACACGCGCGGCAAGTCTGGCAGGCAGAGCAAAACCGTGACCGTCATCTCCAACGACCCTAAGAACTCTAATATCTTGCTCCGCATCCAGTGCAATGTACTGTTGCCCGGACATGATATGAAGTAACAACCTAAAACCCCTATCACCATGAGCCGACGACTTCATCAAGCAGCCGTCACCCTCATAGCATCAGTTGCGTTGGTTGCTTGCCAGCGCAACTCTTTGCGCATAGATGGTGACATCAAAAACCTACCAGATGGCCCTATAACCCTCGCCCGTCTGGACTCCACGTTCCACTGGCAGCCAGTCGACACCGCACAGTCGCGCAACGGCAGGTTCACTTTCGATGGGCGTGTGTCGTTGCCACAAGCCGAGTGCGTCGTGCTGTCCGTGGCCAATCAGAACATGGTGGTCTTCGCCGGCAACGACAATGTCTACATGACCGGCAACGCCCTGCGCCCGGAGGATATCGAGGTCACAGGCTCATCACTCAACGACGACCTTGTTAACTTCGCCAATAATGTGCCAGGCAAGGAGAGGCTTGCGCAAATCATGGCGCAGCTTGCCGTGATGGGACCTGATGTGGACCGACGTGAGGAGCTAAACGACGAGGTTGTGGAAATACAGAAGTCGCAGCTCGACTACATACGCCGCTGCATCTACGACAACGCCACATCGCCTCTTGGCCCGTTCATCCTCTTCAACAACATGAGCCTCTTCTCGTTCGAGGAGGTTGAGACGTTCCTTGCCACGTTCAAGCGGTCCATGCCCACGCACCCCTATATCCACTTCCTTGAGCGTGAGATAAACAACCGTCGTGAGCAGAATGAGGCTCTGAAACGTGTGCAACTGGGATGCCCCGCCCCCGACTTCCCACTCACATCCAATCCCGACGACACGTTGCGGCTCAGCTCCCTCCGTGGCAAGATAGTGCTGCTCGACTTCTGGACTCCCGCCGACATACGCAGTCGCAAGAATAACGAGACGATAGCGGCAGTCAACTCCAAGTTCTCGCAGATGGGTCTCGAGGTGGTAGGTGTGGCAATAAACACCGACTCCGCTGGCTGGCGCAATGCCATATCGTCCGACAAACTCCCAGGGCATCAGTTGCTTGACGACGGCTCTATATCCGCCCTCTATGGCATATCCACCGTACCCACAAGTTTCCTTATCGACAAGGTCGGCAATATCGTCTCGCGCGACAAGACGGGCAATATATTCGACGACCTTGGCACACAAATCCGTAAATAAATAACTCAAGCAGTGTCTCTAATAAAATCTATATCGGGCATCCGTGGCACTATCGGAGGCCAACCTGGTGACGCTCTCACCCCGACCGACCTTGTACGTTTCGTATCGGCCTACGCCACGTGGGTCAAGAAGAGTGCCAACGTGCCAAGAGTGAAAGTCGTAGTGGGGCGTGACGCCCGTATCAGCGGGCAGATGGTGCGCAATATCGTGACGGGTGTCCTTATGGGCATGGGTGTCGATGTTGTCGATATCGGCCTTGCCACGACCCCTACCACGGAACTTGCCGTGACGGCCGAGAAGGCCAATGGCGGCATCATCATCACAGCATCGCACAACCCTAAGCAGTGGAACGCCCTGAAGCTGCTCGACAATAAGGGTGAGTTCCTCTCGGCGGCGCAAGGGGCTGACGTGCTTGCCATAGCTGACAGTGGCGACTATGTGGCTTCGGATGTCGATTCGCTTGGCACGCTCACCACGAAGGATTACGCCGACTACCATATCGACCGTGTCCTTGCCCTCAAACTTGTCGACGCTGACGCCATACGCAAAGCCAACTTCACCGTAGCCATGGACACCATCAACTCCGTGGGTGGCATCATCTTGCCTAAGCTCCTTGAGCGACTTGGCGTGAAGACGGTCTATGGCATCAACCTTGAGGCTAACGGGCATTTCGCCCATAACCCCGAGCCACTGCCACAGAACCTTACCGACGTTGCCGCCCTCGTGCGCGAGAAGAAGGCCGATATGGGCATCGTGGTAGACCCTGATGTGGATCGCCTCGCCTTCATATCCGAAGATGGCTCAATGTTTGGCGAGGAGTATACCATAGTCAGCATTGCCGACTATGTGCTTGCCCATACGCCCGGCTCCACCGTCAGCAACCTCTCTTCATCTCGTGCCCTCCGCGACGTCACCGAGCGACATGGCGGCACATACGCCCCCGCGGCGGTAGGCGAGGTTAACGTCGTCACCATGATGCGCCAGACGAACGCCGTGATAGGTGGTGAAGGCAATGGTGGCGTCATATACCCCGAGTGCCACTATGGACGTGACGCGCTTGTCGGCATAGCCCTCCAGCTTACGCAGATGGCCAAGACGGGCAAGTCGCTGACACAGCTCCGCGCCACATATCCCGACTACGTCATCTCGAAGAACCGTATCGACCTGCGCCCTGGTGTCAATGTCGACGCCATACTTGCCAAGGTCAAGGAGGCGCATAAGGCAGATAAGGTGGACGACCGTGACGGTGTGAAGATAGACTTCCCCGAGAGTTGGGTGCACCTGCGCAAATCGAACACCGAGCCTATCATCCGCATCTACGCCGAGGCGCATACGCAAGCTGACGCCGATGCCCTCGCACAGTCCATACGCAAGGAGATCGAGGCTCTCATCTAATACGCTCCGTGATGACGTGCCGTCATGCCTATCTTTGGCCTCTGCTCGCCGCCATCATCTTCACTATTGCGCCCTGTGCGGTGGCCCAATACGCCTATACGGGAGTCAAGGGCATAGCGCATTTCGAGATATCCGACCGTTGGCTCGCACGTGCGCACCTTGCCCTGGGGCATGGTCATGCCGATGAGCCGTATAACGCTTTTGGCGCGGCCTTAGGTGCCGGGTTCAAGCTGAGCCGCGACGCCATGTTGGCAGGATCCTGCTCCCTGACGCATGCCAATTACAGTGGTCTCGACAACAAGGATCTGATATTGCATCTCACAGAATCTATAAGCTGGAGGAGACCCTCGGGGTTCTTCTTCGGCTTTTTCTTTGAACAGCGGCGACTTATCTACCATCCATCGGACTATAAGATCAACACCTCGTGCTTTGGCGGCCTTATAGGTTATGAGCATACGTGGCAGAAGACGGGCATCCTGGCGCGGGCTTTCGCTGTCGTCACGGCCAACACCAAGAGTGAGAACTCGTCCGCCCAGTTCATACAGCGCGTCAAGGGCTTCGTCTCGCTCCGCAAGAGGGTAGGGGAAGTGGTAGCCGTGGGGGCTGACTATTCGTATGCCGTGGGTGGTGAGCATCAGATATATATTGCCGACCGTGACGGGTTGCACCTGTTTAATGTGGCAGTCGACATATCGCTACGTCGCACATCGTCACGATAACATTGCATGGAATAAGAACCTTTTCAAATTGACGCTCCGCGCCGTTTTGATAGTTGTACTTGGCAAAAACCCATTATCTTTGTCATAACAAAGAAACAAGAGCCATCGAGCGATTAGAACCCGCATCGTGGCATAATAAATTAAAAGAAGATACTTTTATGGCTTACAAGATTAGTGATGATTGCATCTCGTGCGGCACATGTGCTGGCGAGTGTCCTGTTGAGGCTATCTCCGAGGGCGAGACCCACTACGTTATCGATGCAGACAAGTGCATGAGCTGCGGTTCCTGTGCCGCTGCTTGCCCCACCGAGGCCATCAAGGAGGAGTAGTCCTACCCCCATAGCCGTTCTTTGTGGCGGCAAAAGAGAGAACCGTCGGGTCCGTTTGCGACCTGGCGGTTTTTTAGTGTGATGGGGTAGGGGGTGGGGAGTTTATGGGTATAGTGGGCGTGGGTTTGGTACGCCCTCGGCGTTAAGGGAGACGCCGCGGGCGGATGTCTCTACATGCCGTGGTTAGGTGTCGCTATGGGTTAACACCCGCCTTTGGCGATAGCCTCGAGACGATGCAGGCATCGTCTGTACATGTGCACCCCCGACCGTGGGTTGATGAATTTTTTTGTCTGTTAATGGACTATTTGTCAATGCGTTATGAGGAGAAGCTGTTATATGGGATGAAATAATCAACGAAAAGCTTTGTTGCCGTTTTTTTTTTCACACCTTTGCGCAAGGTATAACAAGTCGGGCTTCAGCGAGCCTGATAGTCTCTAACTAACAACTTAAAAACGTAACTATTATGCTAACACTCGCACGTCGCCTTGTGGCGTCGGTCATGGCCATCTTCATGGCACTCACCATCTCAGCACAGGAAGCCACCCAAGGCACTGGATGGTCGTACAACGAATCGGAACAGACACTCACACTCTCGGGATCGGAGGTTGACTGGGACGCAGTCTCTACCTTCTGCAATGGCGAGTCGACTATCAAAGTCGTCGTGTTCGACGAGAATTACGAGCTGACGGAAGCACCTGAGGGTTCATACGACGGTAGTAGATTCGGAGGCCAAGAGGATAATATAGAGGAAGTCAAGTTCTTGTCGGATAAAATTGAGAGTATCGGACGAAATGCGTTTTACCATTTCACTAATATAACCAAGGTCACACTTCCCACAAACCTTAAGACTATTGGCAACGGCGCATTCGATACTTGTAAAAAAATTGAAGAGCTGAACCTGCCTGGCAATCTCACGACCATCGGGGGCTGCGCATTTCAGAACTGTTATGGTATCGTCACCCTCGTCATCCCAGACAAGGTTGAGACCATTGGACGTGGGGCTTTCACATCCTGCATGAAGCTTCAGTATCTCACCCTCCCGGCAAGCCTCAAGTCTATTGGTGATTATGGTTTCTGCTCCACAAATCTTATGACCGTCACGTTGCTCTCTAATGGCACTGAAGGCAATGAGCACTATATCCTCCTTGGCGATGACTTCAGCGACGAGGAAACGGACGATGAGAAAAAGGCTAAAAAGGGAGGCAGTGTGTTCGACCGCAATAAGGCTACCTTGATTTATGATTCCAACAAGACGTGGATTGGTGATGATGACACTCAGAACTTGCGCTACTACTTCGATGAAGAGCATCGCCAAGATACCAAATCCTCCACTTCCATGCAGCGCACGGTTGCTGAGCCCACCTCTCCCACCCAATATTACGACCTTGGCGGGCGCAAGGTCAACGCGGAGACCTATAAGGGTGTGGTGGTGAAGGTGCAAGATGGGCAGTCTACTATGGTGACTATCAAGTAGTCGGGCTTATTTAGTTGAATATTTAGGAAGACCTGGGGTTGATGCCCTGGGTCTTTTTTTGATGGCGGTGGGGGAAGTACGCCTTTCGGCGTTAGGGTTTTGGGAGGAGGGTCATTGTGAGGTAGGGGCGGAGAGGGGCGTGGCGTACGTTGTAGGTGTCGTCGAGGTATATTATGCGGACTTGCTTGCCGGTGTCGAGCGTGTAGAGCGGGAGGGAGAACCATAGGGCTATGCCGAGGCACACCGCGATGGCTTTGGGGGCTATGAAACGTAGCTGCCCATGCAGGCGTGACAATATCACTCTGCGCCACATAATGTATAGCACGGTGATTATCACCACTTTGTAGAATGGTGAGGTTATTATCATCCATGCCACAATCAGTATGAGCGAACGTAGGCATCTCTTTTTCATGGAGGGTATACGCATGGTGGTGCGTTTTATTGCTTGTGGGAGGGGAAAAAGAGTGAAGAGGTTAATACCCGCCTTTGGCGGTAGCATTGAGACGATGTGGACATCGTCTGTACAGGTGGGGGTGCGATTGCGGGTGGGCGCGCCTTTTGGCGTT
>CAZPPW010000018.1:0-31560 GCA_964588595.1 uncultured Marinilabiliaceae bacterium | reverse complement strand
AGTGGTGAGGTGCGGGTAGCGTCTTTAGTGGTTGCGGGTGGTCATGGTGTTGTGTGGGGGTGGGCATTAACATCAGACCCCGCCACGGTGTGTGACGGGGTCTGGTGGGGGAGGTGTTGGAGGGGTGTTAGAAGGGGTATTTGCCTTGTGAGGCGCCTTCCATGATGCCGTCTATGGCGTATTGGTTTTTGGCTTCGCCGGTGGTGCGGCTAATCTCGCTGCCGGTTTCCCAGTAGAATGTGGCGCAGCCGTTGTTTTTGGCGACCATGGTGACGTATTTGTTGTAGTAGGCGCGGCTCTTCTTGTGGAGTTCGACGTCGAAGGTCTCGGAGTCGTCGGTGCCGTAGGTTTGGATGCGTGTGGAGTACTCGCCGACGATGACGGGTATGCCGGCGTCGACGAATTTCTCTTTCATCTTGGCGAATTGGGAGTCGACGTGGCTTTCCTCGCCCCATGTGGGGTTGTGCGCGGAGCCGTCTTTGTGGTTGTCTTTGCCCCAGTAGTAGAACACTTTGCCCCATGAGGCATCATCCTCCATGAGTGCCCATTGGTAGGGTTCGTAGAAGTGGACTTCGGCTATGAGGCGGTTCTCGACGTTGTCGGTGGGGAGAGTGGTCATGTAGGAGTAGGTGCTGGCGATGTCGGTGCCGAGGCCTTGGAAGACGAGGCATCGTTTGGCGTTGTTGCCTCCTGTGGCGCGTACGGCGTCGATGAAGGCTTGCTCGTAGGAGACGAGACGTTTTATTGCGCTTTCGCCTTCTGTGCCTTCCCATTTCTTGCCGCCGGAGCTTGTCTCGTTCATGCCAGGCTCGTTGGACCCGGAGAAGATGAGGTGCTCGTCGTAGTTGATGAAGGTGTTGGCTATTTGTGTCCAGATGGCAGTTTGCTCGGCGAGTATAAGTTTGCGTTTGCCGGAGGAGAAGATGTTATCCTCGAGCCAGCCTGTGTCCCAGTGGCTGTTGAGGACGACGTACATGTCGTTGTTTATGCAGTAGTCTACGACGGTTTTGACTCGTTCAAGCCATTTGGAGCTGATGGTGTAGTTCTCGGTGTCGGAGAGGTGGCTATGCCAGGCGCAAGGGATACGTACGGCGTTGAAGCCGAGGGTTTTGAGGCCTTTGATGTAGTCCTCGTTGATGAGTGGGTTGCCCCAAGCGGTCTCGGCTTTCTCGTCGTCGGAGTTGTTGCACTCCATGGTGTTGCCGATGTTGATGCCGGCGTAGATCTTGGAGATGAGGGTTTTGGCGTCGGAGGCCATGGCCTCGTCGACGGTCAGGGTGCGGGCCTGTGTGAAGGTCACGTCGATGGTTTTGTCCACGTCGGTGGCGGAGAAAGTCACGGTGGCTGTGCGCTCGCTGCTTGTGGTGTTGGCGGAGGCTGTGACGGTCCACTTTTGCTCGCTGTCGGAGGCGTTGCCCTTGGTGGCTGTGAGCCAGTCGGCGGAGGGTTGTGCGGACATCTCGAGAGAGGCTTGCGAGACGGTGAAGGTTATGGTTTGTGAGCCGCCGTCGGCTTTGAGGTTGTAGGCGGAGACGTTGTCGGCGAGGGCGAAGTTGGCCGTTGCGTCGTTGCCGCCATTTGGCTCGTCGTCGTTGCCGGAGTCGGAGCATCCGGAGCAGGAGGCGAGCGAGAGGGCGCAGCAGACGAAGGCCGTCAGGAGGTTATGCTTCATAATGTAAATATTGGTTATTCTATTTTGGCGTTGTTGTAGACGCTCTCGAGGGTGTAGGAGGCGTCGTTGTTGTTGACGGCATTGACCATGATGGTGAATAGTTCCTCGCCGTCGTTGAGGAATGCGCCTGTGGCGTGGTCGATCATGCCACTTTGCTCTTGACCGGTGCCTGTGGAGCCGTTATCCCAGATTATTGGCGCGAGGCCGTAGGTTTTGGCGGCTTTGCAGAAGTATTCGAGGTAATATTTGCGGAAGTTCTCGGAGCGTTGGGAGGCGCGGCGGACGCAGCCCATTTCGCCGATGTAGACGGGGGTGCCTGTGTCGATAAATTTCTTCTTGAGCTTGGCGAAGGTGTCGGTTATGGTTTTCTCCTCGTCGGAGCCGTTGGTGGTGTCGCCCTTGGATTTGTCGGCGAGGTGCCCCCAGGCGTTGTATTTGTCGTTGAGGGTGAACTCGTAGGGGTCGTAGTCGTGCACGGCTACCATGAGGCGGTTGGCGGGGTCGGAGGGGAGGTCGAGGTATTCGATGGTGAGGTCGGGGTTGGTGCAGTAGCCTGGTATGCCGAGCCAGCGTGTGGCGTTGTTGCCGCCTGTGGCGCGCACGGCGTCGACGAAGACTTGTTGCCACTCGTTGAATGTGGCATATTGCTTGCCGCCGTCGGTGCGGTTTGTGCCCCAGCCCCAGCCGCCGTCGTGGATCTCGTTCATGCTCTCGAAGATAAGGAAGTCGCCCTTTGTGGAGAACTTGTTGGCGATCTGGGTCCACATTGCGCTGAGTTTGGCCTTAATGTCTTTGTTTGTGGCGGAGCTTGTGGCGGCGGTTTTGATGTTGAGCCAGTGCTCGCTGTTGGCGCCGTCGTGGTGGATGTTGATTATGACGTTGAGCCCGGCGTTCTCGGCGAACGTTACGGCTTGCTCGACCTCGTTGAGCCAGTCGGCGTCGATGGTGTAGGAGGGTGCGTCGCCTACGTGTCCGAGCCACGTCACGGGTATGCGTATGGTCTTTATGCCGATGGCTTTGAGGGCGTCCATTGTGGCTTGTGTCACGGCCTTGTTGCCCCAGGCTGTTTGGCTGGCGACCTCGTTATTGTAGGAGTCGAATTGGTTGCCGAGGTTCCAGCCCATGCCCATACGCTCGATGATTGAGGTGTCGTCGGCGGTGGGGGTGGTGACGCCTTTTTGGGAGACGGGGATGGAGATTGTGGCGGTGCCGCAGGTGATGGATATTGTGGCGTCGCGGTTGTTGGAGGTGGTGTTGGCGGCAGCGGTGGCGGTGAGGGAGTAGTAGCCGTCGCCATTGTCTTTGAGCTCGGTTATGGTGAGCCAGTCGGCTGAGGGGGTGACGGTGGGTTTGCCGGTTGAGGTGAATGTGGCTTCGATTTGTTGTGAGCCGTCGGCGAGGGCGATGGTGGAGGAGCTTGTGATGAAGAGGGCGTCCTCGCTGGTGGGGTCGGGGGAGTTGGAGCCGCCGTCGCCGTCCTTACATGAGGAGATGCAGGGGATGATGATGAGGGCCAGGGCGATGAGTATATGCTCGATCGCCTTGGGCAACTGGATGGTGTGATTGTTGTGAGTAGTCATGCTTGCAAAGGTATTTAGAGTTGAGTTTCGGATGCTGCTGTGATGTTTTGATTATAGGGCGCATTTGTTAAGAGTCCTTATTTGTGCGCCTTTGGGGGAGTTGGGGGGTAGTGATGGTGTGGGTAAAGATAGGGAATTTTGGGGGATATTGAGGGGGGTGGTCGAAGTGAAGGTCGGTGGAGTTTTTTAGGAGGGGCGAGTCGGTGGATGTGGGCGGGGAATGGGGCGAAAAATATTTGTTTGTGATAACTCGCTGTTTATCAATGCGTTATAGTGTACATTTCTGCCTAAATGAGGTCTCCGACAGTTTTTTTTCGCATATTAACACAAAAATCGGGAGAATGGGGTATTCGTCACACTCACGACTGAAAAATGGGCGATGCGGGAGTGTGGTGATGGGCGGGAATTTGTAGGAAGGGTGTGGTTTTGGGTGATAAACAACACGTGAAAAACACATTTGTTGTTTCACGAGGAAGCGGGAATGAGCCGCGGAGCATCCGGGTAGCATCCGCGGAGCATCGTTGGAGCATCGTTGGAGCATGCATGGAGCATGCAAGGAGCATTAAAGGGGGTTGGGACGAGAAAAGCCCCCGCCCGACATCAGCGTCGAGCGAGGGCCATATCTAACACTTAAGAGAAATTCCTGTGGTTAGAAGAGGGAGTGGAAGGTGACGGTCATCTCCATCTTGTCGGAGAAGCCGAGCTCCTTGATGACATCGCCATCGGGTGTGCCGAAGCCGCAGCCGGCAGTCTTGGTGGCGCCGTAGCAGTTCCACAGTTCAAGACGGTACTTGGGGCTCTCGTTGGAGTCGATTACCTTGGAAGCGTCGTAGGACACGGCGGTGCCGTCGATAGAGATGGCGTCGAGGGTGGCGTGCATCTTGGGGAACAATGCGTAGATGTCGCTGATTTGGAAGAAGGTCATGATTGAGCCACCAGAGAAGTCTACGCCATCGATGCCAGGGAAAGTGACATTGAAGGTCTGAGGCGCGAAGTTGTACTTGTGAGCCTCCTTGTCGAAACCAATCTTGAGGGTCTGACCATCGGTCCAATTCCAATCAGTGCCCCAACTTGAGTTGACGGAGATGAAGTTGATGGTGTACTCGGTGGGAGCGTTGGTCACGAGGGTGTAAGTGATCTCGAGTTTCTCGGAGCAGGCTACGGCAGGCTCAACCTCAAGGTCGGTGGTGTTGTCGCTGAATGGGCTGCCACCAGCCTTGCATGTGCCATTGCCCCAGATATTGAAGAACTCGACACGGTAGTTGTCGGCCTCAATCTCACCGTAGAAGAACTTGGAGGCGTCGAAAGCCACCTCATTGCCGTCGGTCTTGATAGACTGGATGGTGACGGCAGCGTTCGGGAATCGCTTAGCGAGGCCTTGGAAGTCGAGGACGAAGACCTTAGCGCCATTCATCGCGCCTTCCCAAGTGACAGTCTCAGTTACCGTGCCGGCAGCCTCAAGGTCGGAAGGAGAGTAGGATTTGAGGACGGAGGCCCATGAACCTGCCCAGTCGCCGTCGACAGTCATAACCTGGACATTGATGGCCTGGTTGGCTTCCTGAGTAGCCTTGGGTATGTACTGGTAGACAAGTGAGCATGCGCCCTCGCCAGAGAGGGTTGGGTCGCGGAGGATAGCGATTTGCATGCCGTCCTCGGTGAGGGAGAAGATCTTGAGGTTGGTCTTGGCAGAGAGGGTGAGGTTGTTGAAGTTGCCGAAGCCGAGGATGTCGACATCCAAGGTTATGGTCTTGTTCTCGTAGTCGATGGAGTATAGGCCGTTCTCGTCGACGTAGGAGACAGTGCCATCATCGGCCACTACGCGACGGTGGACGTAGACGGAGTCGTTCCTGAAGGTCATGTAGCCGTAGTCGGCAGCTGTGCCGAGCCATGTGCTCTCGGAGTATTTAGGGCTCCAGTTCCAGTGGTCGCCGCCTATGGTAGGCTCGTTGTTGGTGATGTTAGCCCAGGAGTCTTCTGTGCCGTAGTATGCGATAGGGGCGTTCCACTTGTAGCAGGTGCCTTGGTCGGTAATGTCGAGCACCCAAGTCTTCTCGAGGAGAGTCTTGTCGAGTGAGATGTTCTTGGCGGTCGATACGGCGCGTACGGCGAGGGCCTGGTAGCGTGGTGTGGTGGTCTTGGCGTAGGAGCCGTTGGCGAACTCGTAGGATATGGCGAAGTCGGTCTTGTTGGCGTTGACTGAGCCGGTGAGGTAGAGGCCTTTTACGCCTTCCTCGGTCACGGTGTTGCCAGAGCGGCTACCGGCGGCGGGCATGAAGATGGAGTTGCCGTTGGGGCCGGTGAAGGTGCATCCTGCTACGCCGTTGTTGGTTGTCCACTCGATGGTACACTTCTGGAAGAGTTCCTCGAAGTCGTCGGCAGAAGGCATGGTGCCCTTGCCGTCGAAGGCCACGTAGGCCACGTCTTTGGCTGTCTTGTAGACATCCTCTGCCATGGTGTAGTCGGAGATGTTGGTAGAGTTGGTGACGCCATAGAGGTCGCCGAATGAGAAGAGGCCGCCAAGTTCGTCGGGCTGTTGGGCGCCTACGTTGTACTTAGCCCACTTGACCGAGAGGCCAAGGTCCACGAAAGCCTCGTCGACATTCACTTCGACGCTCTTGGTGGTGAACTCCTTGACGTCGCCATAGATGACGCCGGTGCCGAGGTCGAGGTATGCGGCGTAGTAGTAGGTTGCGCCGGGGAGTAGTCCTGCCTTGTTGACAGCGATAGCCGTGAGGTCGGAGCCTGCCACAATGAGGCCGGAGCGTACAGCTTCCTGGTCGCTCGATGCGGAGATAACCACGCCGGCGGTTGCCGTGGCTGGTGCATCGGTTGTGGAGCCGTTGAGGGTGGCTGTGTTGATGCTGACGTTAGAAGCGTCGGCGGTGGCTACCGTGGCGTTGGTGGTGGTGAGGCTCTTGACGTCGCCCTTGTAGGTGACAGTCTTCTGGAGGGTCACGAAGGCCTGGTAGTAGAGCACTTGGCCGTTCTTTAGTCCGTCGATGGTGGCGGAGATGGTCTCGCCGTCGAGTGTGCCGGAGGCTGTCTCGGTCAACGCGCCCTCTGCCGTGCCATAGTAGAAGCCTACGGCGTAGGCGGTCGACGACTGTGCCTGGAGTCCCTTGACGGTACCGTTAAGGGTGGCCGAGGTAGCCGTCACATCGCTTGAGCCGGTTGTGACACCTTGCACAAGGGTGCCAGTGGCTGCCGAATAGTCATCCTCGTCCTCACACGCCACAGCCGCGAAGCCGAGCGCGAGAGACATGATGCCTGCAAATATCTTTGTCTTCATATTATTGAATCCGTCTTGAAATCCTTATCCCCGTTGGCCGTTGGCAGGACGCTTTCGTCACGCCCTGCCGGGCCAAAGGTCTTAGGGATTAATGTACTACTCAATGGTTATCTTGACGATGCCTGTGATGACTGGGTTGCCATCGGCGTCGTAGTCGAACTCGCACAAGTTGTGAGCGTCGGTGTAGTCAGTGTCGGTCTGGAGGACAATCTGGAGTGAGCCACTCGAGAAGTCGGCTGCCGCGTCGGTGTTGTTGGTCAGCGAGATTGTGGTCTCACCGCTCGTGTTGACATCTACGGCATCACCCTCGGTGAAGTCGGTCCAGCTTGAGCCTACGCCAAGTCCGTCGACGTTGTGGCGGAGCATAGCCTTAGGCTGAGCACCCTCATTCCAACGCAAGCCGCTCGTGATAGAGAAGGTCACCTTCATGGTCTTGCCCTTCTTGAGCTTAATCTTGCTTACGTCGACAGCGTCCGTTGGGCCACCCCATGTGCTGTAGATGGCTATACGTACGGCCTTGCCGCCAGTGTCGCCGAAGCCCCAGTTAATCTTATCCTGGTTCACCTTGACCTCTACCGGGCCAGTCGTGCCACCGCTGATGACTTGCTGGTTGAGTTTCACGAACATGTATTTCGACACTTGGTTGAGGCTGTTGGTCTCGTCGACAAGGGAGAAGTAGAACTCATTGTCGGCCACAGATGCCTTGGTGACGATCATCTCGTTAGCCTCAAACACATTATCCTCCTCGGTGAAGAAGTTGATGTATTCGCTGAACTTGATGGTGTTGCCTTCGATGGTGTATGTGCCAACAGCGCCGGACGCATCCTCGGTGAACGAGCCGTCATTCTTCAGCGTGAGGGCGAAGTCCTCAACAGGGGTCATGGCAGGATACCACGACTTGGTGCCGTAGTCGCCCTCGCTGGATGCCTCCCATGTTGCGCTGCCACCGTTCCACCAGTAGTAGCCGTAGGGCTGGTCTTGGTTGATGTTGAATGTGACGCTGCTCAGGGTAGCGGTTACGCCATTGACATCCTGCTGGAAGAGGGTCGTGGCAAGGTTGAGGTCGTCGATAGCTACGACATTCTCGGTTGCGATGGCAGTCTCCTCGACAGGTATCTCTACTGTGCCGTTCTGCACATCCTCGGCAATGAAGTTCCAGATGAGCCACCATTTACCCTCACTGTTGGTACGCATGGTAGCGAGTTGGAGGAGGTAGGGGGTGAGCTCCACAATCTGGATGTTCTGGGTGTAGTTCGAGCAAACCTCGTCAAAGCCCGTGTTGTGGAGTGCGAATGTACCGCCATTGAACGAGATGGTAGGCTTGGTGGCGTTGTCAAGGTTGAGGCTGAAGGTGCCTTCTTTGGTGACATCGTCGTCGCCACGATACATCTTGAGCGTTGAGCCCTTGGTCGCGTCAAGACCAAACTCCATGTAAGAGTTCATATAGGGGCTCGATGCCGGGATGAGCCAATCTTGGAAACCCGGGTCCCAGTTGGGCTTGAATCCCTCGAAGGTCAACACCGAGTTACCGCTGCCGTCGTTCATGACATCGTCAGGGTTGCAGTACATCAAGGGCGCAGTGCAGTTGCCTACACCATAGTCCTTGTCGACAGGACGCCAACGCTTTGTCTTGCCCACGCCACCAGCGAGGTACTCCCACTTCGGGTCGGAGAGCATTGAGAAGTCGTTGAGCGTGACAGTGAACTTGTATGGCTCGCCGTAGATGATGCCTGCCGCAGTGCCTACACCAAAGGTCACGGAATACTCGCCAGAGAATGGCAACTTGATGTCGAGGCTTGCCTGCTGGCTCGTAGCGCCGTCAGTGAGTATCCATTCGGGGGTTACGCCCTTGACGTTCGATGACAGGTGGATGATATTGGGGTTCGACTCGTCGGCCTTGACGGTATAGTTGACGCCCTGCTGGAGGTCTGCCGCCGTGTAGGTCTCAGAACCCAGGCTGTACTCGTCGGGCTGACATGCTGCCAAAGCAAGCAACGCAGCCGAGAGTGATATGCTTAAATATCTTAGTTTCATTGTTCTATTCTGTTTAGAATTAGAAATTTACCCGACCGCCGAGGCTTACCAGCCAGCGTTCTGTGTGAGGACATTGCCAGAGAGGGTGATTTCCGAGCTTGGTATCTGGAAGAGACCCTTCTTGGCGGTCATGTTAGAAGCGTCGAACGAAGTCGTGGCCTCTACACCACCGTTCTTCACGGCGATGCCGTTCTGCATTGCGGAAATCTGCTCAGCAGCGTATGTGCCACCTACACCGTAACGGAGAAGGTCCCAGTAGCGGATGCCCTCGAAGGCAAGCTCCTGCGCACGCTCCGTGCGAAGTGCCTCCTCTGAGTATGCCGTGGCAGTCTTGCCAGCACGCACCTGTACCGCATTCAAACCTGTAGCGTCACCCTTGAGCTCGCTCTGCATGAGGAGCACGTCAGCATAGCGCACGATAGTCATGTCGATGTAGTAGGTGACGTTGGTGTGCTTCTCACCAAGCACGAAGGCGGCAGCCTCACGTGTGCCATCAGCGAAGCAGAGAGGAGCGTACTTCTTGATTGCGTAGCCTGTGTACTCGTAGGTGTCGGAGAGGCAGGTGTTGAAGTTGCTCTGAGCCTCAAAGCCGTTGGTCTTGTAGTTGACAATGCTGTGGTTCATACGTGGGTTAGAATACTGCTCCACGAAACGTGGGTTGGGCACGCAGATGCCCCAACCTGATGCGAATGGAGGGCAAGCCACGTTACGGCTGCCAAGGAACACCTGGACAACGTTACCACCAGAGTGGCCATTGTAGTCCTGAGTGGTGTTACACTTCATGTTGAGGACGAACTCCTTAGAGATGCCATTCTGACCAGCATGCCAACCGTCAGCATTGTAATACTTGCCAGCGTAGGTCGTGACCCACTCGTAAGTAGAAGCGTCCTTATAGGTTGTGCAGGCAGGCATCCAGAGGTCCTCGAAGTTCTTCTCGAGCTCATATCCGCCATTGGTTACAACATCGTCGATAGCGTCGATAGCCTCCTGCTTGGTGCAACCCTCATTCTCCTCACCATAGTAGCCAGTGTAGAACAAGTATGCGCGGGCAAGGAGAGCCTCGGCGGCGTACTTAGACATACGACCGTCGTTGGTGTCAAGGTTGCTGCCATTATATGCGGAACCAGGGATGTTGGCTGCGGCAAACTTGAAGTCCTCAAATATCTGGGTGAAGACCTCCTTGACAGGCGTACGCTCCACATTCTCTTCCGAAGGAGCCGTCAGCAAAGGCACATCACCAAAGAGGCGTGCAAGGTCGAAGTAGAGAAGGCCACGGAGTCCACGTGCCTCACCAAGTATACGACCGCGGGTCTCCTCATCGCCAGCCCAGTCAATCTGCTCATCATTGACGAGGAGCTGGTTGCAACGGAAGATGGCTGCATAGTAGTTCTCCCAGTCAGTCTGCCACAGGTTATAATAGCCGGCGGCAGCGGTCATGTCGAAGCGGTCGATGATGGAGTAGTTGCGTGCGTCGCCCATGCCACCTCCGGCAAAGCACTCGTCAGAAGCAATCTCCGAGGTCAGATACATGCCGACACCTTCGTCACCAAGGGTACGTTTCCAACCGTCATAGCAGCCTATGAGGGCCATCTCGGCGGTAGCAGCGTTGCTGTAGGCAGTCTCACCATTGAGGGTTGTCTTCGACGACGTCTCGAAGAAGTCGTCTTGGCAAGCTGTGAAGGCAAGCGCCATGGCAGTCAGAACTGCGGGTATATATAAACGATTCTGTTTCATAAGTTCAGTTCCTCCCGTTATTAGAATTTGAGGTTAAGACCAACGAGGTAGGTGCGTGGGTGTGGGTAGTAGCCCATATCGACACCGCTTACCCATGCGTCAGACGAGTTGCCATCGTTGCCGTTGTAGGAGCCGATTTCAGGATCCATGCCATCATACTTCGTGAAGGTGGCAAGATTCTGTACCTGGACATAGAGACGGCACTGGCTGATGTACTTCCAAGGTATGAGGGTCTTGAAGTCATAGCCCAAAGTCACGTTCTGGATGCGGAAGAAGTCGCCATCCTGAATGTAGAGGTCAGAGAAGTTGCTCCAGTTGCCATTGTCACCAAAGAGCACGCGAGGTATCTTGTTGCTCGTGCCCTCACCAGTCCAACGGTCAAGGATACGCTTCGTGTAGTTGCCACGTGCGCCCGACGGTGAACGGTAGCTCTGTACAATCTGGAAGTCGCATGCGCCACTGCCAACAGCACTCAAATCCCAACCCTTCCAGCTGACGCTGAGGTTCACACCGTAGGTGATGCTCGGGATACCATTGCCAAGATCCACACGGTCGCTCTCGTCGATGACACCATCATGGTTGACGTCAATGAACTTAACGTCACCAGGTGCCACGGACGACTGTGCGATACCATTGCCTGCCGCGATCCAGTCGTTAATCTCCTGCTGATTCTGGAAGATACCGTCTGTCTTGAGTCCCCAGAAGTAGCCGATAGCATGGCCATTCTCTGCACGATAGAACTCAGGGGCGTTGTCGAAAATCTGGTTCGTCTGACCGTGGATGATGCCATCCTCAGTAGGAATCTCACCAACCTCGTTCTTGTTGTATGCCATATTTGCGCCAATGGAGTACTTGAGGCCATTCTCAAACTGGTCGTTCCAGCCAAGGGCAACCTCGACACCAGTATTGGTCACATCGCCACCATTGATGACCGGGCCACCAGTACCTGCCGTAGAGAGGACGGGTGCCTGCACGAGCCAATCCTTCGTGGTCTTCTTATACCAGTCGAAGTTGAGCGAGAAACGGCTCTCAAGAAGACGGAGGTCAAGACCAATGTTGAGCTGCTCTGAAGTCTCCCACTTGACGTTGGAGTTTGCAAGACGCTCCACATACGAGCCAGTGACCCATGCCTCTTGTCCACCACCAGTACCGAAGTTATAGTCGATGTTAGAGGTCGTCACAGGTGCGAGATACTGGTAGCAGTTGATATTAGCGTTACCTACCTGACCCCAGCTGGCACGTATCTTAGCGAAGTCTACAACATCACGGATGCCATCCATGAACGCCTCCTCAGAGAGTGTCCAACCAGCCGACACAGAGGGGAAGTAGCCATAGCGATTGTCCTTAGTGAACTTGCTGCTGGCATCAGTACGGAACGTAGCGTTGACCATATACTTCTCGTTCCAGTTCCAACCAAGACGTGCGAAGTACGATGCGCCACGTGTGCTGTCGTATGGCGAACCGGACACTTTCTTGTTGTCCGTGCCCTCAGTGTTGTCAAGATAGGCATGCTCCCAATCCTCGAAGCCCGAGATAAGGTCAGTGTTGTAGCCGCCAACACTGCCACCATCATACTTGCTCATCTCAGTACCAATGAGGACGTTAATCTGATGCTCATCGGCAATCTTGAACTCGTAGCTGGCCGTGTTCTGCCATACCTGGCTGATGCCACTGCCCTGGCTCTGGTTGACCTTCGTCGCAGCGTATGTCGACTGGTCTGTATTAGCGAAGCCATGCACACCGTCAATGCTGGTGTAGATAGGGCTGAACGAGCGATACTCGCTGCCACCATAGCTGATGCCGTAGACTGTCTTAATCTTGAGGTTCTTGATAGGCTCAATCTGAGCGTATACATTGGCGTCAATGCTCATATTCTTGCTACGGTTGTGACGGTTGAGCATCATCGTGCCAAGTGGGTTGCCATCGCCATTGTTCCACGTCTGGGTCGCGGGCGAGTAGTAGTTGCCCTCAGCGTCATAGACAGGCGAGAGTGGCGACGTGACGTATGCGCCACGTATGTTGTTATTGTAGATATTGCCAGTGCCCATGCCACGCTGCTCCTTGTATACAACGCCTACATGCTCACCAACAGTGAGCCACCCGTCATAGAGCTTCGACTCAGAGTTGACACGGAAGTTGTAACGGTCGTAGTTAGACACCTGCGAGCCACCAATGATACCCTCCTGACCCATATAGCCGAGCGAGATGGCATAGTTGGTAGTCTTCGAGCCACCTGTGATAGAGAGGTTGTGGCTCTGCATAACCGCGTTGTTCTCGATGATCTCCTCAAGCCAGTTGGTGTCATTCTTAGGAGTGCCATCCTCATTGATTACGTCCGAATACGACGCCCAGTCAAAGGTGCCGCTACCACTATTGAGCGACGCCTCATCCATGATGGCCATATACTCACGCGCATTGAGCGGGTCATTCGTGCGGTATACACGTTGCAAGCCATAGTAACCGTCGTATGCCACAACTCCCTTACCCTCCTTACCACTCTTCGTGGTGACGAGGACTACGCCATTCGCTGCCTGAGCACCATAAATAGCGGCCGAGGCTGCATCCTTCAACACATCAATGCTCTCAATATCAGCAGGGTTCAACGTCGTGATGTCACCACCAATACCATCTATAAGGTAGAGAGGCTGACTGTTACCCACCGTGCCAAGACCACGAATAGAGACGTTGAGCGAGGAGCCTGGCTGACCAGAGGTCGACTGGATCGTCACACCTGGTGTCTGACCCTGCAATGCCTGAAGGGCGTTATTGGTGTTGAGCTTCTGCACATCGTCACCCTTCACCTGCACGGTTGCGCCAGTGACGAGCTTCTTCTTCTGAACACCGTAACCCACAACGACCACCTCGTCAAGGTCCGACGTCTCCTCAACAAGAGTCACATTAACAGGCGTGCCGTTGAATACCACCTCCTGGTTCGTGAAACCAAGGAACGAGAAGACAAGCGTCTGCCCCTTGTCAGTCTGCAAGGAGAAGTTGCCGTCGAAGTCAGTGATGGTGCCAATAGTGGTACCTTTCACCACTACATTGACGCCAGGCAGGGGCTGCCCGTCAGAACTTGAGACGACGTTGCCCGTGGCGGTCTGTGACTGCGCATGACAGTCTGAGGCCACCATGCCCTGCACACAAAGGAGCAAGGCAAGCAGCCACGCCGCGAGAGCGTACCTGCCAGTTGTTTTGATTCTCAGATTGTTTATCATAAGACTTTTTAATTGATTTATGATCACATGTCGGAATAGCCTATCGTGAGGTTCGCACCGTTCGGCAAACTATCCAAAGCAAAATTAAGGTTCGTTTAGGATATACAACGTAACTAAATGTAAAATATTAAGGGGCGTTATGTTTCTTTCGATGGGTGACATTTGTTTAGACAAATCGTCAACCTCCTATCAACCACACACTTAGCCATCAGTAACATTCCATACCCCCGCACCGAACAACACCACGAACAGAACCTAACGCCGAATTATATAATTTAAGCAAACAGAACGGACACGAGCGTTCGTTTGTTAATCGCTCAACCGAACGAACTGTACATACTTGACAATGACTGTTAACAACATACACCCCCTCACTCCACACCTACAACCCGCACCATACCCCCACCACCCCCTCACTCCAACAACCAAGTGCATCAAATGTTATATTCATGGGTATCAAATGTTACCCCAAACCCTCCCACACCACACACCACCCACAACTCCTACCTACATCCTACCAACCTCCTACACAACTCCTACACAACTCCTACCCAGAAGCATAAATGAAGCATACTTGAAGCATCCCAGAAGCATCAAACCCCAACTTCCACACCCAAAAACACCCCACAACACCCTGACAACCACCCCATTACAAACCCCAACCATACCCAAAAATCCCCCTCCCCCACCCCACAAAAACACCCCCTGGCACCATCCCTCGACAATGCCAGGCCCTAATACCAACCCACCCGACGCCTACCTCACCACCGGCTTACCATTCACAACACACGCACCTGCCGCAGCCGACGCCGGCGCAAGAAACAACGCCACATAACTCCCCACAAACGGCACAAGCATCGCCACAGCAAACGGCATACCCATCCCCACCAACACCGCCCGATTACTAAACGAATACGACGTGGCCGCCGACGCCGTCCGACCCGAACGCTCAAGAGCATAGTCCGCAAACGACGCCCCATAAAAAAAGGCATTCACAAACAAATAAAACAACGGCGCAAGAAAACCTACCACCGGTATCAACCCAAATATAAACACCACCACAATGCAAAACAACTGACACACAAGATACTTCACCGACACAAGCACTCCCCTGAGTATACTCCTGACCGTCGACCACAACGTGTCATGAGGCTCCGCATTACCCAACGACACCCACACCCGGTCCACCACATGACTCAACAGCGGACTAAGCACCACCAATATCACCGAACCCCCAAGCACACTCACTATCAACATCACCACAACCCACACCACAAAACTCGACATGAACCCCGCTACACCCACAACCCACTCAGGCACCCACTCCGGCATAGCCACACCCCCAAGCCACGACAACACATACCCCTCAACCACACCCGACAAGGCCGAACTCAACGACAAACCACCCACAAGCAGCAACACGCACAAACCCACTATCACCCAATACACCCAACCCCCAGCACGACTTACCCGCCCAAACGACGAGAACACCTGGCCAAAGCCATACGCAAAACACGAAAAAGCACTATCTCCCATATCTCTATACCTATTTAAGCTCCTCGCCAATAAGTGTGGCAGCCGTGGAGCGAGTTATCCTTACTTGCACAAGATCCCCCACCCTATGCCCACCAGCAGGAAACACCACCGCCTTGTTCTGCTGATTCCGACCCATCAAGTCACTCGCGCTCTTGCGAGAACGCCCCTCCACAAGCACCTCAAACACCTTCCCCTCATCACGCCGATTGCTCTCAAGCGATAGCCGCCCCTGCAAATCTATTATCTCTTTCAACCTCCGCCCCTTAACCTCCGCCGGCACATCGTCCGCCAAATACTTACTGGCATACGTGCCAGGACGCTCCGAATACTGGAACATGAACGCACTGTCAAAAGCCGCCCACTCCATCAGCGACAGCGTCTCCCTATGATCCTCCTCCGTCTCCCCACAGAAACCACAAAACACGTCCGTCGAAAGACCACAGCCTGGTATTATCCGCCGTATGGCCTCAATGCGCTCCATATACCACTCGCGAGTATATCGCCTGTTCATCGCCTTCAATATCCGCGTGCTACCACTCTGCATCGGCAAATGGATATGATTGCAAATATTAGCGTGCGAGGCTATGACCTCCAACGTCTCATCCGTCATGTCCTTAGGATGCGACGACGTAAATCGGAAACGCATATCAGGATGCGTCTCCGCGCATCGCGCCAAGAGTTGCGGGAAACGCAACGACGCGCCTTCACCCGCCACATAGTTATACGAGTTCACATTCTGCCCCAACAATATCGCCTCACGTATACCCTTCGCCCGCATATCATCAAGCTCCGCCATAATGCTCCGCGGCTCACGACTCCGCTCCCGCCCTCGAGTATACGGCACAATACAATACGTGCAGAAATTATCACACCCGCGCATTATCGACACGTACCCCGAAACCTTCCCCGCCGACAACCGCAACGGCACAACATCCGCATACGTCTCCGTCTTCGACAACGTCGTGTCCATAGCCTTGACCCCCGTCTCCGCCTCCGCAATGAGGTGCGGCAAGTTAAGATACGAGTCCGGCCCAGCCACGAGATCCGCGCCATTGTTGAACAACGTCTCCCGCGTGCGCTCCGCCATGCAGCCTATAACGCCTATAATCACTCTCTTATCCTTGCGCAACGGCTGCAAATCCGCAAGCCTCCCAAGCACTCGCTGCTCCGCGTTATCCCGCACCGAGCACGTGTTCACAAGCACGCAATCCGCCTTATGTATGTCGTCCGTCATCTCATAACCCACCGTCCTCAGCACTGACGCCACAACCTCACTATCGGCCACATTCATCTGGCAGCCGTACGTCTCAATAAAAAGGAGACTATTTGCCTCATTATTCATGTTATGATGGAGGAAAAAAATTACACCACGCCCCCCACCACGCAGAGGGCGATATTCCAAGCCACAAATATACTAAAAGCAACGCGCCTAAAAAAATAAGCCCCCTCAGTCGTGATGATACGGCTCCCCACGGATTATCGTCTGAGCCCTATACAACTGCTCAAGAAATATAAGCCTCACCATCTGATGCGAGAACGTCATAGGCGAGAGCGACATCTTATGAGTGGCCCGCGCATACACCTCCCCCGAAAACCCATACGGCCCGCCTATGACGAACACCAACCGCCGCGCCCCCGAGAGCGCAATCTTAGTGAAGAACTGGGCAAACTGCCGCGACGTGAACTGCCTCCCACCCTCATCAAGCAACACCACAATGTCCGACGCCTCCAACTGCGACAATATCAACTTGCCCTCCGCCAACTTCTGCTGCTCCTCAGTGAGCGTCCGCGAATTCTTGACATCCGGCACCACAACCATCTCAAACGGCACATAGTGCGGCAACCTGCCCGCATAGTCACCTATGCCCGTCTGCAAATAAGCCGAGTCCGTCTTCCCTACGCATACCAAGACGGTCTTCATATCACTCCACGAAATACACCCTCTTTATCCGCCGCCCCACCCCCGTCAATATCTCGTATGGTATCGTGCCAATGCGCGACGACATGTTCCACACAGGGTCCGCATCCCCAAATAGCTCCACCACATCCCCCGACGCCACACCCGGCACGTCCGTCACGTCCACCATGATTATGTCCATGCACACATTCCCAGCTATGGGAGCATAATGTCCGCGTATCCTGACCCGCCCCACTCCATTGCTAAGCCTCCGGTCCACACCATCCGCATACCCTATCGGCACCACGGCTATCACCGAGTCCCTACTTAGCGTCGTCCTGCGGTTATACCCCACCGTCTGTCCCGCCTTCGTAGGACGCAGCATAGCTATATAACTCTTCAACGTGGCCACATTCTGAAGCCTCGCATTGTCTATCGCCGACACACCATAAAGCCCTATGCCCAGACGCACCATCTCCATCTGATGCTCCGTAAACCTCTCTATACCCGCCGAGTTGAGTATATGACGTATAAACTTGTAACCAAGCCCATCCGACAACCTCTCGCACGCCCCACGGAAATCCTCTATCTGCCCGAGAGTGCCCTCATCCTTCGTCGGATCCTCACTCTCCACCAAATGCGAGAACGCCGACACCACCCTGAGGTTGCCAAGCTCCCTGATAAGACCCGCCACCTTCGACGCCTCACCCACCTCAAACCCAGAACGGTTCATGCCCGTATTGAACTTGACGTGCACCGGCGCCTGAGCCACACCAGCCTTCGACACAGCCTCTGAATACGCACGCAACTCCTCCTCGCAATATATCTGCGGCTCAAGGTCATATTTCAACATAAGATCGAAACTATGCACCTCCGGGTTCATGACCGCTATCGGCAACGATATGCCAGCCTCACGCAAATCATACCCCTCATCCGCAAAAGCCACGCCAAGATAGTCCACCCCCTGCTGTTGCATCAGCTTAGCTATCTCAAACGAGCCAGTCCCATAGCTATACGCCTTCACCATCGCCAGCAACTTTGTGCCAGGACGAAGCAAACCCCGGTAATACGACACATTATGCGCAAGTGCCGTCATGTTTATCTCCATGACCGTCCTATTGCGCAAACACTCAAGCATCGTCATAATCCGCTCAAACCGAAACGATCGCTGACCCTTCAGCAATATCGCCTCATCATGAAAGTCTGCCGTCGACATGCTACGCAAAAAGTCATCAGTCGACTCGAAAAACTGCGCCCCGCGCCGACCCGCCATGCACGACGATATTCGAGGCCCTATGCCAATAAGGCGATCCACCTTCTTGTCCGTCAATAGCTGACTGACCCTCAAATACAACAACTCATCTGGCAAACCCGTCTGCTGAAGGTCTGATAGTATCACCGTCCGCGACAGCCTACGCCTCCCTCCCATGACGTACAGCATGTCAAGCGCCACCTCCAACGACGTTATATCCGCATTATACGCGTCATCTATTATCGTGCACCCATTATGCCCCTCCTTCTGCTCCAATCGCATTCCCACGCTCTCTATACCCGCCACACGCGCCGGAAGCGTCTCCGGCGCTATGCCTACCGACAACGCGTATACCGCCGCATGAGTGATATCCTCCGCCGATATGGCGTCCGTAAGCCGCGACCTGAGCGTCAACGACATCTCCCCACGCGCAATGCCGATTTCAACACCGTCCTGTGTGAGTGTCGTGCTAACACGATACGTAGCGTCCGCCGATTTGCCCCAGCTTATCAACTCCGCATTAGGCAGTCTACGGCGTATAGCCGCGGCAAGCTCCGCCTGGTCAGCACAGAAGAACACCCGCTTGGCTCGCGCACCCATATCCACCTTCTCCATCATCTTCGCCTCAAACGAAGGGAACGAGTCCTGATGCGCAAGGCCTATATTGGTGAATATGACATCATCCGGACGCACCACGCTCTCCAATCGCGCCATCTCACCAGGTAGCGATATCCCCGCCTCAATTATCGCAAGCCGTGTCTCCGGCTCTATCTTGAGCACCGACAGCGGCACTCCCACCTGACTGTTATAACTGCGCGGCGATCGTATCGTCGGCATATCATCCCCTATCAACTGACTAAGCCACTCCTTGACTATCGTCTTGCCATTACTCCCACAAATAGCCACCACCCGCGCCGTCATCGCCTGACGATGCGCCGCAGCTATCGCCTGAAGCGCGTCAATAGGACTGTCCACAAGCAGAAACGACGCCTCCGGATAGGCCGACGTGTCAAAATCACGACGACACACAAAAGCGCGCATCCCGCGGGCATATAGTTCGGGTATATAATTCGCACCGTCATGTCGCTGCCCCTTCAAGGCCACGAACACAGAACAGTCTGCCACAAACAGCCTGCGACTGTCGGTCACAATGTGCGAAAATCTTCTGTCGGGTCTACCGACTAACTGAGCGTGGCAGAGGGATGCCACGTCGGCAAGTGTTGTTGTCATGTTGATGGTGTGGCGCAAGGCGTCACCTGATTATCCAGTTGTCTAAGAAATAACCAAAAGCGTTATTGTTGTTCAGGGCCGCCGAGACCCTGTTATGCTTATCAAATAGTGCCTTGATGGAGTCCTGCGACTCCTGAAGCGCAAGCAACTGACTGGGCGTCGCACGCCGCATACGTTTCTTGATGTCCTCAAGCTGAACGTCAAGCCCCTGCTTATAGTTGCGCCACGCTTGCAACGAGTCATTAAGCGGCGTGCCCATCGCACTGCTCGTCTCACTTAGCTTGACGTGAATATGCCCAGGCTCGCGCACAAGTATGACCTCCTCCACGAATAACCGCATCATAGGACGCATTCGTATGATGCACACCTCATCCTGAGCCGCCTCACCCCTAAAGACGAAACGACTGTCATGGATCGTGGCAGAGTCTACAGAACCAGAGTTTCCCCCAGAAAACGGCACAAGATAGATGGTCTGATCCTCAAAGTTGCGTCCACCATAGATTGACCCTTCTATCGAGAAGGTCCGGTCGTCGTGGCAAGCAACGAGTATGATCGAGGCCAGGGCTGTGAACAGCGGTACTATTTGTCTTATCATGATGTTGTGAGATGCTGAAGTAGCAAAACAAATGTAAACAAATATTTCGACTTAGCACTCTGTTCGCGCCAAAAAGTCACCAAAGCGTCTCAATCTGAGCCCGGCGAAAGTAATGATACAGTATACTGCGGTAACTAAACCCGCGTCTCGCCATGACCGCCGCTCCTATCTGACACAACCCCACACCATGTCCCCACCCCGCACCACGCAAGGTTATAGTGCCGTCAGCCCTGATGTCAGCCACAAACGCCGAGCTATACAAATGCGTCCTGCTAAGCACACGCCGTATCTCAAGCTCCTTGCCCACCACAAGCTCTCCTCGCGTACCAACTATGCGCAACCTCGTGATGCGCCCCGATGGCCCACGACTTATAGCCTCAAGCCCCACAACGTCTCCCACATCACGCCCCGCCCTGATGCGCACAAGCTCTCCCAACTCAGCCGACGACGTCTCCACCGTCCACCGAAAGAAGTCCTCCGTAGTCTGGTCATAGTCATTGAGCACCTGCCGCAAGATTTCAGCGTCAGCCGTGTTACAAAATGCGTCAGGCCGCGCCACGACCCACCCTCGCGCCGCCTCTTCCGTCGTGACAGGCACAGCGAGCCCATGCGGCGGCATCAACGCATCAGTTATAGACTGCAAATAAGGGTGCGGCGTGTCATCCCAACAACTCTCAAACACCTCACTGACTCCACCACAACATTTAGAAAACCGCGCGTCACACACCTTCCCCTCATACGTGACCACCTGCCCACGCGTAGCCTCAATAGCCTTAACTACCTTCGGGTTGCTCACACGCGCCAACCCCTGATACCGCTGACAATGGTCATCAGCACACACGTCAAACAACGTATGGTCCTCTCGGTCACGCCAAGTGACCACCTCAGTAGGCGTCTCCACCTTACGCTGACCTTTGAATTGCCCCTTACCCCACACCTGCGCCATAAGCCAACTACGCGACGTCACAGCATGAGCCTTAAGCAACTCAACATCCGATGTCGCGCTCATCTCCGACGATATGACCGACGTGAGATACGACTCCACACCAACCATATTGACCACCCATACCTCCCCCTCCTCGACAACAAACCGCAACGCCCCATTAAACACCTGATCCTCTCGCTTATCCCAATGAAACCCTATCCCTATCTCCACATCATGCACCACGAACGTGTCACGCTGCGTCTCCGGCACAAGCGTCCACCCGTCCGCCACCTGCCCACCTATCACCACATGCTCACCCTCCACCGACACCTCAATCCGCCCCGAGAATCGCCTCCCCACAGCCTGACACATATAACCCCCACGCAGGTCAATAGCC
The DNA here is from genome assembly GCA_964588595.1 of uncultured Marinilabiliaceae bacterium. GTDB lineage: Bacteria > Bacteroidota > Bacteroidia > Bacteroidales > Marinilabiliaceae > W3P20-009. The sequence continues at coordinate 10,204 of CAZPPW010000018.1, read as the reverse complement.
ATGCGTGAGGCGCGAAGTATACCAACGTTTATGATAGGTTCCGTTTGCAAACCCATAACTATCTGTCTTTATTTACCAAGTAGCTCACTGTCCGACGCGTAACACACCTGACGAAGCACATCCTCCGCCATCTCCGCCGTCATCTTCTCATAATCCTCTCGATACGGCAACACATACAACCCCAGCACCTCCACCGCGGCAGGGCTCACCGCGATATGCCTGTCGTCCGTAGCGTCATACTGCCATGGCCTAAACCTCCTTCGCGGTATCACCACGATATCCACCGTATGCCCATCCTCCGACAACCTCGCCACAGCATTTATCATACCCTCGTCAATACGCCTGACCTCCATAAGATGCCCCAACAACAACACTGCCGACTCCTCATCCCTGCACACCAAATGATACGCCAAACGCCCCGTACCAGTCGACACCGTTATCCCCCCCTCACCCAACGTGTACAACCTCTCACCCACATCCCCCACGATGCCCTCAAGCACACTACTGTCCGACAACTCACGCGCCGCCTGAAAATGCGCATGGTCAGGCGCCGACGCCCCACACCGAGCCCCATTGAAGAACACCGCATACCCAGGCAACGCCTCAGCAAGGGCATACATATCACCTACCCGCGACACCAACCCCTGCGCACAATGCTCCACCGACGCTATCGTCAAATGATGCCCAAATATAGGATACGGATTGACCAACACCTCATACGTCCGCCACGACAACGACCTCTGCTCCGCCGGACGATTACCACGACACAAGAAACATGGCCGCCTCGCTATATCCTCCGGCCGCACCTTAGCCGCCGTAGAGCGCACACGTGCCGGGTTGAATGTCAACGTCACGCCACCAACCCTCCGCACAAGCACCCCACGCAAAGCATCATAGTTTCGCCTCGCTTCAGGCCACTCGGCAAGAGCGTCGAACAACGTGCCGACGGGTATGGATTCCACAGCCTACTTCTTTGCGTTCATCGCTATGCGAGCGTCTATCTCATCGCTACGCAACTTGTCCTTATATGCGTCATGCGCCGCCTGTGCCTTGTCCGTCAACCCGGCGTCAGAGTTACCGCCCCACCTCCTGCACAGATACACCACGTCAAACACCCTCCCCACAAGGTTCTGACGAGTGGCTCGCAAAATGGCGGCATAATCCTCCCCATAGCTGACATTTGGCATCGGATGTCGCCTAAGCCACTCCGTGTCAAAGGCACGAGGCGCTCCCATACCATTGACGCGTAGTATGTTGTTGCTCCCATTATGATCCGTCCACTCCCTATGGTCTATCACCCCAGGCGGTATATCCGCAAGATTGAAGTCCACAAGCTTATACGACCCCACCACAAGGGCATACGCACGCTCCCCCATCTTATCCACCATCTTCTGCAACGAACTATCCGACGAATACAAGTCATCACTGTCCAACTGCACCGCATATCGCCCACACTCCCCCGACGATACCGCCTCATTCCAACACCCACCTATGCCAAGATCCTCTCGCACAGGCACGATATGCACTATCTGATCGCTCTCCGCCGCCATACCGGCTATAAGCTCCGTAGTACCATCACCACTATGATTATCCACCACGATGACGTTGAAGTCGAACGACGTGCGCTGACCCAATGCCGATCGTATAGCGTCTCCCACCGTGTTGACCCTGTTCTTCACGGGTATGATAACCGACGCCCTACGCTTGAACTGCGTATGACTCTTAACCTCAACCCGCTGCTCCATAGGCACGGCAAGAGCGCCAATAGCCCTCAAATGCGCCGTGAATATCTCCTCACGCTCCTTCTGCACCTCTATATTGAGCGGGTTCACGTAGTCAAACTGCCTGACACCACTATCACGCGTGTCAGTCTCCATAACGAACCCCACAGGCACTCCCGTATGATACAACTCCCCAAGCCGCTCCAATCCCAACGTCAGAGCGTAGAACGACGACGTCTGGCACGACGGCGACCCACCTATCGCCCTTATCGCATCCACCCTACGACACACAACAAGAGGCCCAAAGTCAAACGTGTCACGCGCCACATGCCTCTCAGCATCAGCCAACATACGCAACCGCTTCACCCCACCCCGCGTCTGCATCACATAGTCCGCATATACCATCTTCGCATCCTGACCCTCCAAACAGTCCACCATGAAGTCCACACTGTCCGCCACAATCTGAAAACCACTCACCGCGGGAGACAACCCCACATACGTCGTACTCCCCGCATTGAGCCACTCCAACATTCCCGCACTGCTGAACAACTTAGGGCATACACTAACCCGCAACCCGGCACCCTCGACCTCAACCGCCGAGGCAATCTCTATATCTTGCATCTCCATTGTCTCCTATTTCATGAACCCCTGCTTGCGCAATACCTCTACCAGCTTATCCGAAAACACCTCACTGCTCTCTCGCGGATACCTCACCTCCGAGAACACCTGCGCCAAGTTGGCCTTACCATTCTCCTCCACGAACTTGATGTTCTCCGGGTTTGCCTCCTTCGCCGCATGCAGACGCTCAATGTCACCCGCCGTATAGTCCCGATATTTCTCCCTGTGCACTATCGCCTCGTTCGGCAACCGCTCCGTCAACCCGGGGTCCACAGCAGGATGTCCTATCGTGAGCGTTATCAACGGGAACACTCCTCGCGGCAACCCCAACGCCTCAATTATCATCTCCGGGTTATATGTCGTAGTGCCAAGGTAGCAGATCCCAAGTCCCTCATCCTCAGCAGCCAACGCCATATTCTGTGCCGCTATCGTCGCATCTATCGAGGCCGTCACGAAACTCTCCAAGTTATTGAACGCCTTGTCCGCCGACGACAACTCACACCACTTCGTCATCCTGTTCACATCCACGCACACCGTGACAACCAACGGCGCACCCGTCACCATCGGCTGGTTGAAGTGCGCCGGAGCAAGCGACGCCTTGACCTCCGCTTCAGTAGTCAACACTATGCTGTACAACTGCATGTTACCCGTGTTCGACCCCCGAGCGGCGGCCTCAACCAACCGCCCTATCGTCCCCTCATCTATCGGCTCTCCCGTATACGACCTAACCGTCCTATGGCTGATAAGCGCATCTATCATCGTCTTATATGTTTTAGTTTCTATATCAATACTATCGATACCACCCCCAACATCATTATCACCTTACTCAACACCGACATCCTATGATAATCCCTATTCGTCCTACCCCTCCAAACTCCCACCACCAAACCCAACGTCGGCAATATCAACGCCACGCAAATATACACCCGCAACGCCACACCACTCACCTCCCATGCCGCCACTCCCATCATCACCACCGTGAACACCTCTATCAACGTCACCACCACCTTCGAATATCTCTCCCCCAAATCTATAACCAACGTATGGCAACCCTGAGCCCTGTCCCCCTCAGCATCCTCCATATCCTTAATTATCTCCCTACCCAAATTCGTCAAAAACGCAAACATGCAATACCCACACACCATATACCATATCCCCGACAACGGCTCACTTCCCGTGTCTGGCCCGCCCGCCACCCTGTCTATCGCCGTGAAATCCGCCGACACCACTATATACCCGGTCAACGCCACCAACAACGCCACCACTATGTTACCCACCAAAAACTGTCTCTTGAAGTGCGTCGAGTAGAACCACAACACCATCGGCACTCCCACAAACATCAACAAAAACGCCTCCCTGCGCAACACAAACGACACATACCCCCCCGCAAACACCCCCACCAATGTCAACACCACGTGCACCAACAACGCCTCCCTACGACACACATCCCCACCAACTACCACCCGCCCAGGACGATTCACCCTGTCCGCAGTGACGTCAAAATAGTCATTGATCGCGTTACCACCCCCAGCAATGCACACCGTAGCCACCACAAGCAACACGAACAAACCCGTCCCAAGCCCCTCAGGAGCCCCCACAGCCCTCAACTTAGGCACTATCAACCCATACTGCAGCAGTACCTGAAATACCACCACAGCCACCAAATTAGGCAACCTTACCAACCTCGTTAACCCCCTGACGTTCATATCACTATACTACCACGAATGGTCATCACCCCACTTTCCCTGCGACCGCAATACCTGCTCCACCACATCACGCACGCAACACTCACCTCCCCTATACGGCGACACATACCGACATATCTCCTTGACGTCATGACACGCATCCTTCGGGCATGCCGCAATACCCGCCACCCGCAGCAATGGCACGTCCGGTATATCATCCCCCATATACAGTATCTCGCTGTCCCTCAACCCATTCCTGTCTCGCCACTCCTCCCATGCTCCCATCTTCGTAGCCTGACCCATATATATGTCCCTTATCCCCAATCCCTCATACCGCCTCCGTATGGCCTCACAGCTCCCCCCAGTGATGATGGCTATCTTAAACCCCAGCTTCACTGCCAGTTGCAACGCATAACCATCCTTAATGTTAGCCGTGCGCATAGGTATCCCCTCCGACGACATCGGCACCGTCTCCCTCGACAACACCCCGTCTATGTCAAACGCAAACGCCCGTATCCCAGGCAACAACTCCTTGAAGTTCCTTTCCATCTTACTTTCTTATTCTCTGCGAATGTAACAATTTTTCCCTTTCACGCCCCCTCTCACCCCATTTTCATCTCCCACCCCATTTTCCACCAAACCACCACAAAACTATCCCATTCCACCTCCTATCCCCGCTCAGCCCTACGTACATCGGCCCTGCACCCCTCCTCCATAACCCCACATACTGACAATATACTGATAAAACTGCTCCCTCCCCACACCATTATACTGAAAAAATACTGAACCCAATGCTCGCCCCACACCCCGCACACCCTCAAATGATAATTTGTCCCCCATCCCTAACAATTTGTCCCCCATAAAAAAATTCAACCACTGATAATTCGTCCCCCATAAAATATCAATTCCTCACCCATCAATCTCGCAAAAAATGTGCATTGCCGCCCCACACTTTCCTCCACCCACCCTCTCCACCCTCGCCCCACAAAACCCCTCACCCACCCCCACACTACATTTCATACATATTTATTATTTGCTACCTCACGCCCACATTCTTATCCCAAATATTCCTATCTTTGCCACGCCTTATGGCGTCCCGAACCGTCACAATGCTCAAAAAAACTATATTTGCCATAACTGCCCTGGCGGTCACCCTGCTTGCCGCTTTTGTCCTCCTTATCAAGGACAAAGACGTCACGCTCATCGGCAAATACCAAACCTTCCTCTCCGACGCCTTCGACGAGGACGACGGCATGACCTGCCAAGTCCAAATCAACACTACCCACCACCTCTCCCCCTTCAACGCACACGCCGACGCCTACGTCGACATGACCTTCCACTTCGGAGGAACTCTCCAATTCTCCGACGTCAAACTTCACTACCTCATGAGGCTCAGCGGCGACTGGACCGTCTCCTCCAACATGCTCCAACTCTCGCCCGACACCGCCTCATTCTCCTACAACTTCCTACGCTCCTCTGCCCACAACAACGTCGAGGACGCCATGGCCCGCCAACTAATGAAGTTCGTCGACGTCTCTCTCATCCCTAAGCTCCGACGCAAAATAATCGAAGCCAACGGACGACCTCTCCACATCCGCTTCCGATCCCCTGGAGGCCTCATAGCGTCCGCCGACAACCGACTCGTAGTCATGCTCGCCCTATAACTCCCCTCCCAGCCAATTCCCCTTTCAAACACACACCTCAACCGTCCCGACGGCATCCCTCCTCCCCACAACCCTGCCCGACTGGTACGTTTAACGACAATGACAACCAACTTCTCCGAACAAACAAGACACTTCTCCATCGGCATCGACGCTGGCTCCACCACCATAAAGTTCGTCGTCCTCAACCAAGCCGATGGCTCCGTGGCCTTCAACTCCTACAAGCGCCACTTCGCCGACATCCGCTCCTGCCTCGACGCACAACTCAACGAGATGGAAGCCACAATAGGCCCCAACGCCTCCTTCAGCGTATGCGTCACAGGCTCCGCCGGCATTGGCCTCGCCGAACGCTCAGGGCTCACTTTCATCCAAGAAGTCCTCGCCGCTTCCGCCGCCATGAAAGAAACCGGACGCACCGACTTCACACTCATAGACCTCGGTGGCGAGGACGCCAAAATGGTCTTCTTCCACAAAGACAAAAGCCCCGACATACGCATGAACGGCTCTTGCGCCGGTGGCACGGGCGCCTTCATCGACCAAATGGCCACTCTCATGGACATCGACCCAAAAGCCATGTCCGACGAAGCCGCACACTTCTCACGCATCTACCCCATAGCCTCCCGATGCGGCGTGTTCGCCAAAACCGACGTCCAAAACCTCGTATCCCGGCGTCTCCCAACATCCGACATAGCCGCCTCTATATTCAACGCCGTGGCTATGCAAACCATGACCACACTCGCACACGGCGCCGACATCATACCACCCGTCCTATGCACCGGCGGCCCTCTAACCTTCCTCCCCTCTCTCCGACAGGCCTTCATGCGCGTCATGAACCTTAAACCCGAAGACCTCATCCTCCTCCCCAACGCCGAGACAACCACCGCTCGCGGCGCCGCCCTCTCCGCCGACAAATCCCTCTCCATATCCCTCAGCGAAATCCGACAACGCCTCAACCGCGAGACCACAAAAGGCAGCGAGCAATACCTCTCCCCACTCTTCGCCGACGACAACCAGTACCTCCAGTGGCAACGCGACCTCAAAGTCAAGCCTCTCCAATACGCCGACATCCCCGACGGCGCACACACCGACGCCTTCCTCGGCATCGACTCAGGCTCCACAACAACCAAGTTCGTCGTCACCGACCCCAACGGCCGCATCCTCTTCAAGAGCTACTCCAACAACGACGGTAACCCCCTCAAGAAAGTCGAGGAAGCACTCCGCACTTTCATGCAGATGGTGGCCGACCGCCACGCCACAGTCACATTCCAAGGCTCAGCCGTCACAGGCTATGGCGAAGACCTCGTAAAAGCCGCTCTCAACCTCGACTACGGCATTGTCGAGACTATGGCCCACTTCCGCGCCGCACACTACGTCAACCCCGCCGTATCGTTCATCCTCGACATCGGCGGCCAAGACATCAAGTCCATATTCATCCGCAACGGCGCAGTCGCCAATATCGAGCTCAACGAGAGCTGCTCCTCAGGTTGCGGCTCCTTCCTCCAAGGCTTCGCCGGAATGATGAACATCAAGCTCCCCGACTTCGCCGAAATGGCATGCCGCGCCCGACGCCCTTGCGACCTCGGCACCCGCTGCACAGTCTTCATGAACTCCAAAGTCAAAGAAGCTCTCCGCCAAAACACCGACCCAGGTGACATCGCCGCTGGCCTCGCCATATCCGTCGTCAAAAACTGCCTCTTCAAAGTCCTGAAGATGCAAAACCTCAACCGACTCGGCGATACCATAGTGGCCCAAGGCGGCACCTTCAAAAACAAAGCCGTGCTCCGTGCCCTCGAGATCCTCTCAGGCAAAGAGGTATGGACCACCGACGCCCCAGAACTAATGGGTGCATACGGCTCCGCCCTCTACGCCATAGCGCAAAAATCTATCGACAACACCCCCTCCTCCTTCAACCCTCAACAAACCCTCGCCACCCTCGCCGACATACGCACCGACACCGTCCAATGCAGCGGCTGCACCAACAACTGCCAAGTCGTGCGCTTCCGATTCCCCAACGGCAACCTCAGCTTCGCCGGCAATAAGTGCGAACGCATTTTCCACTCCAAAAGCAAAAGCCAAACTCCCGGACGAAACCAAATCGACGAGAAGTACCACTACACCTTCGGACAACAAGACAAAGCCAAACTGACACCCGAAGAAGCAGCCGACCCCAAAACCATAGGCATTCCACGTGTTCTCAACATGTTCGAGAACTACCCCTTCTGGCACACCCTCTTCTCCGAATGCGGCTTCCGCCCTGTCCTCTCCGACGAGAGCACCATGACACTCTTCCGAGGCGGCATCTTCTCCATAATGAGCGACAATATATGCTTCCCCGCCAAACTCACCAACGGGCATATAATGAACCTCATATCCAAAAAGGTCGCACGCATATTCTACCCACTCGTCATAAAGGAGGCCAAAGAGCACGAGCACGACGCCAACTGCTTCAACTGCCCCGTAGTCAGCGGATACCCCGACGTCATACGCTCAGCCGTCGACCCCGAACGCCGCTACGGCATCCACTTCGACACCCCCGTAGTCTCCTTCGTCAACGAGAAGGCCATCACCGACTGCTGCCAAGACTATCTCTGCGGCCTCGGCGTGAAACCAAAAGTCGTCAAGCGCGCCGTGCGCAAAGCCATCGCCCATAAGATGGAAGTCAAGCGCCACCTCATAGACTCCGAACGAGAGATTCTCGACCGCGACGTGCGCGAAGGCAAGATGATCTTCGTCATGACAGGCCGACCCTACCACATCGACCCCCTCATCAACCAGCGCGTAGCGCAAATCGTGACCGACCTCGGCGTAGACATTATTTCCGACGATGTCTTCCGCGAGGACTCCGGCGCATGCCTCGAGATGAACTACATCTCACAGTGGACCTACCCCAACCGCGTCATCCACGCCGCCCACGGCGTAGCCGCTCTCCCCGACAACGTCCAGCTCATCCAAGTCAACTCCTTCGGCTGTGGCCCCGACTCCTTCCTCATGGACGAGTGCAGCAACATCCTCAATGCCGCCGGCAAGAACCACACCGTGATTCGTGTTGACGAGATAAGCAGCCCCGGCTCCGTACGCCTGCGCCTACGCTCCCTCGTCGAGAGCCTAAAGCAAAGCGGAGCACTCGGCCACGCCACCGAACGCCGCCCCTACAAGGCCATCCACAACGCCTTCACCGAGAAGGAGAAAAACGAACGCACCATCGTCGTGCCTTGGTTCTCCGACTCCATATCACCCCTCTTCCCATCCGTGTTCGGCCGCCTCGGCTTCCGCCTCCAGAATCTCCCCAAGCCCGACGAGGACTCCATAACAGCAGGCCTCAAATACGGTCACAACGAGGTATGCTACCCCGCAACACTCGTCGTCGGCGACATCGTCAAATTCATGATGGCTCATCGCGACGACCGCGATAAATATGTCGTTGGCATAACACAAACCGGCGGTCAATGCCGCGCCACAAACTACCTCGCCCTCATCAAGAACGCCCTCACCACAGCTGGCCTCGCCGACGTGCCTCTCCTCTCCTTCAACACCGGCACAGCCTACGGCAACGAGCAACCCGCCTTCAAGGTCGATGTCCGACTTGCCATACAACTTGGCCTCAAAGTCGTCCAATTCAGCGAAGCTCTCGCCGCCATGACCCGCGCCATGGCCGTACGCGAACGCGTCAAGGGCACCGCCAAAACCCTGCAACAGAAATACCTCAACCAGGCCATAACTCTCGTCAACGATAAGCAAGAGAAGAAACTATTCAACCTCCTCGATGCCGCAGTCGACGAATACAACGCCATAGAAACCAACGGCATAACCCCACGCGCCATAGGCCTCATAGGCGAGATCTACATCAAATACAACAGCTTCGGACAACTCCACATAACCGACTGGCTCCAAGACCAAGGCATCGAGGTCGTAGTACCCTCTCTCCTCAGCTTCCTCCTCCAAGCCTTCGTCAACGACAAAGTCAACGACAAGCACGACATCGAGAAGTCCTCTTTCCAATCCCGACTCGTCACCAAGTTCCTCAAAGGCTACGTCCAAAGCCGCGACAAGAAGTGGGACAAAATAAAACGCCGTTTCCGCTTCTACCGCCCCGAAGGCTCTATATTCGACATGGCCTCCGACGCCTCCTCCGTCCTCAACCTCGTCAACCAGTTCGGCGAGGGATGGCTCATAGCCGGCGAGGTCATGGAACTCAGCCGCTCCGGCATAGACAAAGTCGTATGCCTGCAACCCTTCGGATGCATCGCCAACCACATCGTAGCACGCGGCATAGAAAACCGACTCCGCAAAGTTTGCCCCAAGACCGGCCTCCTCTTCCTCGACATCGACTCCTCCGTCGCACGCGTCAACCTCGAGAACCGCCTCCACTTCCTCATCGACCAAATGTCCCAACCCTCCTCCACCCAAGCCATCTAACCATAAGAAGGCGACAAGTCGAAAAACCACGCATGTAGAGACGTCCGCCCGCGGCGTCTCTACGCCGTAAGGCGTGTAGAAACCCTCCCAAGCAACCCACCGC
>CAZPPW010000017.1:0-33040 GCA_964588595.1 uncultured Marinilabiliaceae bacterium | reverse complement strand
GATTATGGCTACTACAACAACCGTCAGTCATATGGTTTGTACAACGTCTTTGGATACTATGATCCCTCTTCTACTTTCAACGGTTGCATAAGCCTAACATCTGTTACTCTTCCTTCAACAGTTACTTCGTTGCCGAATAGCACTTTCAGAGGTTGCTCGTCATTACCCTCTGTTGATTTGTCGTATGTGGAGACTGTGGGCGAGTCTGCCTTCTATGGTTGCACTTCGCTTGCCAAGGCGACATTCAAGAAGAAAGTGACGAAGGAGATTGGCAATTATGCTTTCTACAACTGCGGATTCAGCACTTTGCGACTGCTCTCTGGGCTCGAGACGACAGGGAATTATGCTTTTGCGGAGAATAAGAACATGACTAAGATAACGTTTCCTACTGGGACGAGCATAGGGACCTATTGTCTGCAGGAATGCACCGAGCTTAAAAGCATCACGTTCCCTACGAATATAACAGAGATACCGGAAGGTGTTTGCAAAGGGGATGTGTCGCTGGAGACGATATGGTTCTTGGGTAAGGTAGGGACTATAAAAAGTTATGCTTTCCAGAACTGCTCTTCGCTGGAATATGTCATTATTCCTAAGTATACAACACGAATATACAACTATGCGTTTGACGGATGCACAGGGTTGCAATACGTGGAGATCGAGCCTAATGAGAAGGAGGCTTCGCAGAGCCAAATAATATACTTGGGTTCCTCCTCCTACTCCTCCTCCTCCGACTATGGATACCAAGTCTTTCCTGACTTTACCGACGGGTCGGTGCCATTGCGATATAACTCTCAATACACTTGGGTGGGTGATGTGAACAGCAGAACCAATTTGATGTATTACTTCTCGAAGACGGAGGAGAGGACTGCGATTGAGGACGTATCAGAGACAGAGGAGATTTCGGTGCAGGGAAATGTGATTATAGCAAACGATGGAATTGTGGGAATATATGACCTTGCGGGAAGGAAATGTTCAGTGGGTAAGCCACTGCCACGAGGGATATACGCAGTGGTGTCGAAGGGCGGCACACGCAAGGTGATGATAAAGTAAGGGATTAATAACCTGGATTATAGGCGACTTGGCATGAGTGTGTCAGGTCGCCTATGTTTTTGCTCCTAATCTTGTAATCTTACGAGATGGATGTTATATTTGTGGTAGAACCAAATAACACAGAGATATGGACACAATGTACAATGACGTGTTAGGGGTGTTGCAATATATGCTGGTGCTGAGGAAGTTGCATAGGGAGGGATATGGGAAGTTGCGGTGGGTGTCGGGCTATGCGCCTACGGGGATGAGCATGCGTTGCTTCATCACGACAAGGGATAATGTGCGTTGGATGCGGCGTATAGTGGATGATGATGATAAGAGCACGTGGTGCACATCGACGAATGGTGAGGATAGCGGGGTGAGGGATGTGAAGCCGTATATTGCGCACTTCAAGGAGGTTATGGGGGCGTTTCTTGATAAGAGCAAGGGAGAGGATAGGGAATATACGACATGGTTTGAGGGACTTGTGGACAAGGCGCTTGAGGGCAATATGCCTGTATACTTTGAGGATAGTTATGAGGTGATGCCGTTGGGAATGCTAAGGATAGGGAAGGAGATGCTTGCGGGACCGTGGTTCAGCGAGGTGGACATGGAGCAGCAGTTGACGGTGACTGTGGGTGACATAACGAAGCTGAGCGTGGCGGCGATAGTCAACGCCGCGAATAGTCGACTGCTTGGCGGTGGAGGTGTCGATGGGGCGATACATAAGGCGGCAGGACCTGAGCTGCTGGCAGAGTGCAGGACTTTAGGTGGTTGCCCGACGGGTGAGAGCAAGATGACTGACGCATACCACTTGCCGTGCCAGAAGGTGATACATACAGTAGGACCTCGATGGAGTGGCGGACAGAGGCATGAGGATGAGCTATTGGCGTCGTGCTACCGGACGGCCCTTGATATTGCGGCGACTAATGGGTTGGTGAGCGTGGCGTTTCCGTGTATCAGTACGGGAGTGTATGGGTTTCCGAGGGAGCGTGCGGCGGTGATAGCGTTGGGTGTGATAGAGGAGTATATCAGGAGCAAGAAGTACAGGGGGTATGTGACGTTGTGTTGCTTCAGTGAGGACGACGCGGAGTTGTATAGGAGGATGTTGGGGAGAAAGGGATGGCTTGAGTGCTGAATGAGCTATGATGCCAAAAATGTCATGTTTAGGGGGTTTTAAGGTGCCAATTTTATTAGTTTACGTGGGTTTTAAGATGCCAAAAATATTAGGTTTGTTATCTTTGCATGTGAGAATCAACCTAATAAGAGATGGAGGCAAAGTACTATGAACGTAGGATAGACAGGGAACTTGAGGAGTGGGCATCGAGCGATGACAGAAAGCCCCTCTTGCTACGTGGCGCAAGACAAGTGGGAAAGACCACAGCGGTGCGTCATTTGGCCAAGCGATTCGAACACTTCGCAGAGGTAGACTTCAATGAGCGGCAGGACGTGCATTACTTGTTTGATGGAACACACACGCCGCAGGAGATATGCGAGTTGCTGTCAGTTCTGCTGCGAGTGCCGATAGAGCCTGGCAATACGTTGTTGTTCTTTGATGAGGTGCAGGCGTGTCCTGCGGCGATAAACCGATTACGGTACTTCTATGAGAAATACCCTGAGCAGCATTTGATAGCGGCGGGATCGTTGTTAGAATTCGCCTTGGAAAGTATGCCGTCGTATGGAGTGGGACGTGTGAGGAGCATATTCATGTACCCGTTCAGCATGGAGGAGTTTTTGTGGGCAACGGGTAATAAAGCGCTTGGGGAGTATATCAAGGGGGCATCACCGAGTAAGTCGTTACCAGTGGCGTTGCATGAGCAGGCTGTGAGGTTGCTAAGGCAGTTTCTGGTGCTTGGTGGCATGCCTGCCGTAGTTAGGGAGTATTGCGGGAGTGGGAACATTATGGAGTGCCAGCGGATATTGAGCGAGTTAGTACAATCGTTTCGTGACGACTTTGCGAAATATAGGGGCAAGGTGCCAACGTTGCGGATAGACGCGGTGTTTCGGTCGGTGGCAGAGCAAGGGTTAGGAAAATTCGTCTACAGCAAGGTGGAGGGCGAGGGTAACGCAGCGCAGATACGCTCGGCAGTTGAGACGTTAATACTTGCAGGTTTGGTATATCCCGTGACACACACCTCGGCTAACGGCATACCCTTAGGGGCTGAGATAAACGAGAAATACCGAAGGATGATATTTGCCGACACGGGACTTTTGCAATGCGTCTTGGGTCTCAACATAGGTGATTTCTTCAACCCGTCGTCCGACATAGAGGTGATAAACAAAGGGGCGATAGCCGAGACATACGTGGGAAACGAGATCGTGAAATCGGGGAGCGTATATCAGAGGCAGGAGTTGTATTGCTGGCACAGGGAGAAGAGCGGGAGCAATGCTGAGGTGGATTATGTGGTGCAGATAGGCGAAGAAGTGCATCCGATAGAGGTGAAGTCGGGCGTGAAGGGTTCTATGCAGAGCATGCGCGTATTCATGAGAGAAAAAGGAATAAGATGGGGAATAAGGACATCGCTGGAGAATTTTTCGGAGTATGAGGACATCAGGGTATGGCCGCTGTATTCTGTATGGAATGCGCTGAAGGATGGTACTGTTTGCTGAAGACAATAAATCCGACTAAATTTGTGTGATAATAGAGGCACTGATGTCAAGATAGTCAATGTGACTTGCGAAATGATGCCCGTACAAATCGAGACGCCACACACAAAGTAAGAGGTTTGGCTAAACGCGCGAGTCATATACGCACGTCGCTACTGCTTATAGCGGCCATAATGATGACAATACTGATGGGGCAACCTGGCGGGAGCCGGGCTGCTACCTTGCCATATCGGGGCATGACCGACACGACGATAGTGAGGATTAGTGGCGACTCACTACGCAGGGCTATGCACGTGGCTGATACTATCAACGCCGAGACGAAGGACACAACCAGTGCGAAGAAGAAGAGCTCCATGTTGCTCGACGCTGAGGTAAAGTACGAAGCTAAGGACTCCATGCGTTTCGACTTCGAGAAGAAGAAGATGTACCTATACGGCGACGCCAAGATAGACTACGGCGACATATCCCTGACGGCCTACGCCATAGAACTCGATATGGACAGCTCATTGGCCTACGCCCATGGCATAGTAGACTCGCTGGGCGTGGAGTCAGGCTTGCCAGTGTTCAAGGATAAGAGCGGCGAGTACACAATGCGCACCATGAAGTATAACTTCGACACCAAGAAAGCCATAATAAACCACATCGTGACCGAGCAAGGTGAAGGCTTCGTGGTAGGCGACAGGGCAAAAAGGGTGAACGAGAAGGTCTACTTCATGAAGGACGCCAAGTATACCACATGCGACAACCACGACCATCCACACTTCTACCTAAACCTCACCAAAGCCAAGGTAATACCTGGGAAGAAGACCGTCACTGGCCCAGCCTATATGGTCCTGCTCGACGTACCACTGCCCGTAGCTCTGCCATTCGCCATAATACCCAACACCAAATCCTACAGCTCTGGCATCATCATACCAAGCTATGGCGACGAGAGCACTCGAGGCTTCTACTTGAAACAAGGCGGCTACTACTGGGCTGCCAACGAATACTTCGACCTCAAGATATTAGGCGACATCTACACCAAAGGCTCATGGGGCCTGCACATATCCTCAACCTACAAGAAGAGATATAAGTTCAGCGGCAGTTTCTCAGCCGACATTATCACCAACATATACTCCGAAAAGAGCCTGCCCGACTATCAGAAGAACAACGACTTCTCAATACGCTGGAACCACTCCCAAGACTCTAAGGCCAACCCCGACCAGACATTCACAGCCTCAGTCAACTTCTCCACAAGCTCCTACAACAAGAACAACATCGGCAACGTCGTCAACACACAAGCCCTCTCCACCAACCAAAAGAGCTCAAGTATATCCTACAGCCGCAAATGGGCATGGAACCCCTTCCGACTTACAGCCTCACTGCTACACTCACAGAACAGCCGTGACACCTCCATAAGCCTCACCTTGCCCGACCTCTCAATAGCCTCGACCAGAAGATTCTACCCCTTCAAACCCAAGAAGTCAGCAGGCTCATCCAACAACCCCTTCCACAACATCAACCTCAACTACACGATGTCCATGAAGAACAGCATATCGTGCAAGGAACGAGACCTGACCTTCGAGCCTTCAAGCTTCTCTACCCTCTGGAAGAACGGCATGAAACACACCATACCCATCACAACCAACTTCAAACTCCTCAAATACTTCTCGTTTACTCCCTCCTTCAACTATACCGAGCGATGGTACCTCAACAAGACGAGAAAGATATGGGACGAGGAATCCCAAAAGATTGTCAAGTTAGACCCCGAACAAGGCTTCAACAGAGCCTACGACTTCAGCATGTCGATAGGCACAAGCACCAAGATTTACACCTTCTACCGACCCATACGTGCAATATTCGGCGACAAGATCAACGCCATAAGGCACGTCATGACACCCTCTGTAAGCGTCTCCTATACCCCCGACTTCTCAGAACCACGATACGGTTTCTACGACAACTTCCAGTATTACGACGCCAAGAAAAACGAAGTAGTCGACTACAAATACTCCTACTACGACGGCTATCTCTACGGCACACCCGGATCTGCCAAAAGCGGCAAACTCTCCTTCTCGCTCGGCAACACACTCGAAATGAAGGTCAAAACCGATAAAGACACCACAGGTTTCAAGAAGATAGCCCTACTCGAGAGCCTTAACCTCTCAAGCGGCTACGACTTCATGAAAGACTCTATGCGCTTCGACAACATATCAATGTCAGGCCGCACAAAAGTGTTCGGCACCAGCGTAAGCTTCTCCGCCGGATTTGACCCCTACGGCGTAGTCGCTTCCCCAAAAGGACAAGCCGTGAGGGTCAACCGTGGCGCCATAAAGGTCAACAACAAGCTCGTGCATCTAAAGAACGCAAGCCTAAGCTTCGGCATACAACTATCCCCCGACACCTTCAAAAAGAAGGACGATAATCAAGCCAACGAGGACGAAGACGACTACGACGAGGACTGGTCACTACGCGCCGCCGAAAGCGACACCCCCGAGGCAGGCGCGCAAATAGACAAGAACCTCAAGCAAAACGAGGAAAACGTCACCAACGACGGCTACGTGGCGTTCGACATGCCTTGGAGCGTATCGATAAACTACAGCCTGCGCGTCTCCCAAGGCTCCTTCAAAGCCGAAACCGCCTCCTACGACTACAAAATCTCACAATCCATAAACGTCAACGCCTCACTCTCCCTGACCCAAAAATGGAAGTTCTCCATATCCTCCGGATACAGCTTCGACGAGCACAAACTCTCACAAACCTCCATCGGCATCACCCGCGACCTCCACTGCTGGACAATGGGCTTCAACATCGTCCCCGTCGGCCTCTACAAATCCTACTCCTTCAACATAGCCGTCAGCAGCAGCATATTGCAAGACCTCAAATACGACCAGCACAACAGCCCCAGGGACAACGGCCGATACAAGTAAACCCCCTCAACCTCCACAAGCCCCCCAACCACCCTTATATGCTCCTTGCATGCTCCCTGCATGCTCCAACGATGCTACAACGATGCTACAATGATGCTCCCCGGATGCTCCGCGACTCATCACCGCTTCCTCGTCAAACAACAAATATTTTCTCCAACCACCCATTTTTTGCCCTAACCCCAAATCCCCCTTCCACACCACCCTCCCGCACCGCCCATTTCACAGTCGTGCGAACCCCAATTTACCCCTTTCGTCACACCATTGTCATTTCTTCAAAAATAACACACCACGCTACCCGCTAATCCCCTGCCCAACACCCTGACCCATAATCCATTACCACCCCAAAATCCACAACAGTGCCTTTCCCCCTCCTCACCCCATTCTCACCCAACCCGACACCATACGTAAACTCTTCCAAAAAAAACATAAATCGCTCCCCTCATACTGTCCCATTCGCAACTAAAATCAAACTTTGTCGTTTGAAACCACTGAAACAAGACTGTAACAACAGCAATAACTGCCTTATGCAATACTTTAAAATCTGCCTCTTAGCAACTCTGACTCTTGCCCTGACCTCCAACGTCTCGGCACAGCAGCAGCTCACTCGTGAGCAAATACTCTCTATGACCACCGACCAACTCTCCGAGTTGCCTCTCGAAGACCTCATGGCCGCCGTCGAGACCCTCGGCGTATCTTCCGTCGACGAACTCTTCAACCTCATCATGAACAAGAACGTCTCCTCCGCCTCCAAACACGAGGAAAGCTCGTTCACCTCACCCCTCGCCACAACCGTCATCACGCAAGAGGAAATACGCTCCTACGGCTGCTCCACAATCGAGGAAGCCATGCGCCTTATCCCAGGCATGATCGTCACGCAAAAAACAAATGGCGTCTACGACGTCCAAATGCGAGGCCTCAACAACATCCCCGACAATAGCATGCTCGTCTACTCCGAGAACAACAACACCCTCCTCATGGTCGACGGGCGCGTCCTCCACAACTACTCCATAGGAGCCATGAGCATGGAAAACCTCCCCATCGGCATCACCGATATTGAGCGCATCGAGGTCGTCCGAGGCGCATGCTCAGCGCTCTACGGCGTCAACGCCATCAACGGCGTCATCAACATCATCACGCGCAAGGCCAACGACACCAACGCCAAAATCTCCGGCTCCTTCCAAATGGGCAACCAAGGCACTTTCGTAGGCGACGTCGCACTGCGCAAAGCCTTCAACAACAAAATATCAGCTGGCATAACCTTCAATATCCAGCAACGCCAACGCCCCACCGATAAGCTCCGCACCTTCATCAGCGGCACCAACTACATCGACCGCGGTCACGTCCTCAAAACCGGCCTCGCCACAGCCTACACCAAAGAACAAGTCGACGAGTACGTCAACAACGGCACGCTCATCCCAGTCGAGCCCAACGAACTCATCTCGCTCGACGACATGAACGACCTCCGCGAAATATCCTACGCCTCACACCTCGCCGCCGCAGGCGACTACTACAGCGCCTACACCACAGTCCCCAAAGAATACAAAGACGCACACAACCTCTTCCGCGACCCCGACCTCGCCCGCAAAACCCTCGGCATTAACGGCTACCTCACTATAACCCCCAACGACAACGTCCGCTTCGACCTCACCGGCGGATACTCCCACAACCACGTCGCGCAAACCACCCTCCTCATCAACCCCTACTCCTTCAACCAACGCTACCTCAAAAAAGGCTACGTCAACCTCGCCGGCCGTATCCACGACTTCAGCTTCCTCGCCAATTACTCCGCCGGCCCCGAAGACTACGCCATAGGCCGCCCAGGCAACCAAGTCAAGTCCCAGCAAGTCTTTGCCTCAGGCGCATACGACATCAACCTCGGCGATAACGACTCCTGGGGCGAACTCACCATACGCCCAGGCGTAGCCTACCAATACATCTACTCCTACGACAAATATTCCTACTTCGACTATGGCGATGGCAACGGCCCTCAGCAACTCTCCGGCTTCTTCAACAGCCACCCCGAACTGTGGTCCATAGCCCCCAGCCTGCGTCTCGACTACCGTAAAAACGACTTCCGCCTCATCCTCTCCTTCCGCGACGACAAAACCAACATCCCCGACAAGTGGAACCCCTCTTCTCTCGGCTCCATATCCTACAACTTCAACGACAAGAACTTCATCCGCTTCGTCTACGGCCATAGCGTACGCTCCGCAAACCTCGTCAACACCTCCGCCTCATTCCGCTGGCCCCGTGGCTATGGCATGAACATGCCCGCCGAGATGCTCTTCCAAGGCGATGAGAACGGCAAACTCGTCAACATCGACAACTTCGAAATCGGCTACCGCGCTCAACCCACCAACGCCCTCCTCATCGACGCCGAACTCTTCTACTCCAAGAGCGACGGCTACGGCTGCCTCTCCTCCGACCGCTCCGAAGTCTACATCACCACCGGCAACGTCTCCGGCATGTACTCCGCCATATCCACCTTCGACCTCACCAACCCCTCCCTCGTCAATCAGATGACCTACATGCTCATGCAGGCAGTCTACGACGGCTACATCTCAACTCGCAACTACGTGCGCTACAAAAACCTCCCCTACAAGGTCAACCAAATGGGCTTCGGCATAAACGTCGACTGGATAATAACCCCCAAACTCGTCGCCAAAATCAACGCCAACATTCAGCGCACCACCATCGACAACTACTACTCCTACAACCAAACCGAGGAGATAACCAACCAGCTCACGCAATGCATCTCCCAAATGGCAGCCGTATGCCCCGAGGTCGTAGGCAACCTACTCGGCTACGAATACAGCCAGGGCCTCCAATTCTCCAAGATCGAGACCGACCGCACTGCCGCCGACTTCCTCGAGGCTATCACACACACGGCCAACGTCTCCATCAAGGACTACTACAACACCCTCTCCCCCGACCAGCAACGTGACTTCACACAGCAACTCAAAGACGGCTGGTTCGCAGGCAACGACGAGGTCACTATCGACGGCGTCACATACCAGACCCCACTCACCCTCTACTACTACCTGCGCTACGGCATCCAAAAGAAGGGCGACGAAATACGCTTCGCCGACACCGAGAGCATCCCTCACGAGACCGTAAACGGCCATAAACACAAAGCCACCCCCTCCGTCTACGGCATGTTCGGCCTCATCTACAAACCCCTCGAACAACTCAACCTCTCCGCCTACGGCAACTTCGTCGGCAAACGCTCCTTCAACACACTCATGGGCACGCAAGAACTCGATCCCCGCTTCACTCTCAACCTCAAGGTAGGCTACAAACCCATCGAAACCTGCGAGTTCTTCATCAACGCCAACAACCTCTTCAACAAGAAAAAACAAGAGTTCGCCTACTCCGACGAAATAGGTGGCATCTACACCGTGGGAGTCAACTTCAACTTCTAATTTGGCACGGTATTTGTAATTTACATCCAAGAACACAATACCTAAAGACGAACACATGAAGAAACTCATATTCCTCACGCTCCTGCTCTTCGCCACCCTCGCCACACAAGCGCAGATGGCAAAGTTCCAGGCCCTCTACCTCCTCCAGTTCGCCAAGAACACCTCCTGGCCACAAGAGGACGACGGCAAACCTTTCATAATAACCGTCGTGAGCGACAACGCACTCGCCTCCGAACTCAAGTCCATAGCCGGCAACAAGAAGGTCGGCAACAGGCAAGTCAGCATCGTCGAGGCCGCCACACCCTCCGGCCTCGCCAAGTCCGACATCATCTTCCTCGGCGAGTCAAAGAACAACCAGATGACCTCCCTCGTCAATGCGCAGGCAGGCAACAAAGTCCTCATCGTTGGCGCCTCCAAAGGCCTATGCTCCAACGGCGCCGGCATAACCTTCGTACCCAACGGCGGCAAACTCAACTTCGAGATAAACGAAGCCAACATCAACCGCAACGGCCTCAAGGTAGCCCCACGCCTCTTCCAACTCGGCACTCAGGTCTACTAACCCCGCCACTACTCACTACCTTACCATATCGAGCCTGCCTCACCCCGAGGCGGGCTCTTTCTCTCTACCCCCCACAACCCACTATTTCCCCATTAGCACCCCCATAGCACCCCCACAACCCACTTCATCATCCCCATGCCCGAAAGCCGACACCCCACACACGACGATACTCTTTTCATCTATGGCTCGACCATCTGATAGCAGGTTTTGATTGCTGGTGGGGAGTATGTTGGGGAATATGGTTAATTTCGCGTGATGATTGATATGAAAGAGAGAATATGGCGTTTATATGCTACGACCAAGGGGGTCGTGGCACGGGCTATGGTTGCGCTGATGTTGATAGGTTGCTTGTGGGGGTGTAACGCGGAGGATGATTTGCAGTTGTCATATCAGCATACGGTGCAAGTGGGGCTCTACTCGCGTCATACGCACAATGACACGACGTTGATGGCCGTGCAGGTCTATGGCGTGGGTCGAGAGGACTCGCTGCTATACGACGTGGAGAGCGTGGGTAGCCTGTTTCTGAACTTGAATTTGAGTCGCTGCACAACGGAGTATGTGTTTAGGACACAGACGTTAGAGGATGATATATTTTTCGGTTATCATAAGCAGAAGGTGCCAGTATCGGGGAGCTCGGGTATAGCGATGGAGGTGACATTGGACACGGTGGGTCATACGACGACGTTTATCGACTCGATAGCCGTGGTGGAGCCGGTGATACGATATAATGAGAGTCTTGAGAATATACAGATATATATTTATTAGCCTGGCCATTCTGACGTTGTGGGCATGGCCGTCGGTGGCAGTGGCTCAGGATACGGAGGATGGTGGCGTGTCGCAACAAACGGAGGATAGGGAGCCGAAGAAGGAGCAGGAGTATATCGTGGTTAAGGACCAGGGGCTGTCACTTGGGATAGACCTTGCTCCATTCATCATGCGACTGATTAAGGACGAGCGCACGGGGTTCGCTTTTATAGGGCGTTATGGGGTAAAGAACAGGTGGTTTGCCGCAGGTGAGGTCGGCTTTGAGCACATCAAGTATAACAAGGAGACATACAGGTACAAGTCGAATGGCACGTTCATCAGGGTTGGTATGGATTACGACATATTCAACTCGGAGGACTTCCCTACGAACGATAACATATTCGTGGGGTTGAGATACGCCTACGCCTGGCAGACGCACGAGAGTGAACGTTTCACGATTGTGGATAGCTATTGGGGCGATTATGATGGGAGTGTTGGCAGTACGTCGGTGAACTCACATTCGGTGGATGTGGTAGGCGGGTTGCGTTGTGAGGTGTTGCGTAATTTCTATATGGGTTGGACGTTTCGGTGTCGTTTCTTGTTGGCGTCGAAACATTCGGACGATTTGAAGCCTTACGCTATCGCGGGCTATGGCACGTATGATAACAAGGTGGCGATAGGGTTTACGTATACTATTGAATATCAGATACCATTTAATAAATTGGGAAAGAAATGAGAAAGGCGTGCGTGTTTTGCGCTTCGAGCCAGCGGGTGGGTGAGGAGTATGTGAGGGATGCGGAGCGGCTGGGTAGGTTGTTGGTGGAGAATGGGTGGGGGCTGGTGTATGGCGGTGGGTCGACGGGGCTTATGGGTGCTGTGGCTGACGCTGTGTTGGCTGCGGGGGGTGAGGTGACGGGTGTGATACCTCGGTTTATGGTTGAGGTGGAGTGGGCGCATAGGGGGGTGCGTGATATGCGTGAGACGGAGACGATGAGTGAGCGTAAGGAGATGCTTATGGAGTTGAGTGAGGCGGTGATTACGTTGCCTGGCAGTACGGGGACGATGGATGAGTTTTTCGAGGCTATGGCGAATAAGAAGTTAGGGTTGTATGCCAAGCCGTTGATATTGCTGAACACGAAGGGTTTTTTTGACGGGACGTTGGAGCAGATGAGGAGGATGGTTGAGGAGAATTTCATGACACAGAAGCATTTGGATGTGTTGTCGGTGGCGGGGAGTCCGGAGGAGGTGATAGAGATATTGAAGAGGCCGGCGGAGGAGGCATTGTCGTTGAGGGACGCGGCTGTGAAGTAGGTGGTTATGGAGGTGGAGCAGGTGACAGCGCAGGCGGTGTTGACGGGCGTGGATTCGTTGAGGGTTCGTGCCAAGGCGAATGCCCAGAGGGCGTTGCGTCAGCGTGAGGCGTTGGAGCAGAGGGAGTTGACGGGTAGTGACTCGGTGTTTCTGTATGCGAGGGACACGACATACGCGGAGATGTGTGTGAGGGAGACGGATGTGGAGATGATTGTGGATGGCACGCGGATGGGTGCGCGGTGTGAGAGGATTAGTGGGGCGAAGGGTGTGGAGACGGAGGTTGTGGGGGAGAGGCTTATGGAGCCTACGTTGCGTGGTGAGACGGCGTTGCGGCCGTATGCGGATGTGGTGGTGACGGTGTCGGTGGTGTTGTTGGTGTTGCTTGGGGTGATATCGAGGGTTACGGGTACGTTTGTGGCGGATTTGATGGGTTTTGTGAACAACAGTAATGGTTGGAGGCGTTTGTCGAAGAGTTCGCAGCATGGGGTGGGTGCGGCGTTTGTGATGTTGGACGGGGTGTATGTGGTGTCGTTGACGATGTTGGTGGTGGAGTGGGCGATTGTGGCGAGGCCGTTTGAGATGTCGGTGTGGGAGACGTGGTTGGTGGTGTTGTGCTCGTTGGTGTTGTTTTATGTGGTGCGGTTTGTGGTGGACAGGGTTGTGGGGTATGCGTTTGGGGTGGAGGGTGTGATGCGAGAGATGGGTGTGGAACGTCATGCGTCGCGGGCTATTATAGGCATGGTTTTGTCGCCGTTGGTGCTGGCTATGCCGTTTGTGTCGGGGGGTGCGGGTGAGGTTATAGGGGAGTTGGGAGTTGGGGTGTTGGTGGTGGTGAGCGTGTGGCGTGTGGTGCGGTCGTTGCAAATAAATTCGGGGTCTTTGGGGTCAATTGTTTACTTCATTTTGTACCTTTGCGTCGTCGAAATAGCCCCATTGGTGTGCCTTTGGCGGTTGTTTGGCATGATATGGGGGTGAGGTTGGGTGAAGAGAGAGTGAATCTTCCGATTACGAACCATAAAGAAAAAAGTACCGCATTGAAAGTACAGAAAATCCTGGTGTCGCAACCGACTCCTGCGGATCCGAAGTCGCCATACTTTGAGTTGGCGCAGGCGTATGGCGTGACGATAGAGTTCTGCCCGTTCATTAAAGTGGAGGGTCTTGACGCTAAGACTTTCCGGAAGCAGAAGGTGGACATATTGTCGTATAGCGCGATAGTGTTCACGAGCAAGACTGTGGTTGACCATTTTTTCAGGTTGTGCAGTGAGTTGCGCGTGGCGATACCTGAGACGATGAAGTATTTTTGTGTTTCGGAGTCTGTGGCGGTGTATTTGCAGAAGTATATCGTGTACAGGAAGCGCAAAGTGTTTCATGGTGTGAACAAGATGCCTGAGCTTGTTGACGTGATGAAGAAGCACAAGGATGAGAAGTACTTGGTGCCGATGTCGGACGTACATAAGGCGGAGGTTCCGACGATGTTGGACAAGGCGAAGTTGAATTATAAGATAGCGACGTTTTATTGCACAGTGAGTAGGGATTTGAAGGGAGTTGTGGATGTGGAGGATTATGACATGGTGGTGTTGTTCACGCCTCAGGGGATATTGTCGTTGAAGGAGAATTTCCCGGGGTATGTGCAGGGGGAGCGGTTGATAGGGGCGTTTGGTGAGCAGACGTGCAATGCTGTGGAGGAGGCGGGTTACAGGTTGGACATTAAGGCGCCGACGCCTGAGACGCCTTCGATGACTGCCGCTATTGAGGCGTATTTGAAGAGCAGCAAGTAGGGCTTATAGCTCGCCAGGATAAGGCACGCGTCGGGGGGAGGTCTCTGGCGCGTGCTTGTTGTGTGGCGGGGTGGGGGAGGTGATGGGGAGTGGAGGAGGGGGGTGCGTGTCGCACATATATTTAATTATTATTAGATGGGTTCATGATATAGCCCTGGCTTAAAAACCGTTATATTTGCAACAATGAACTGCATTAAACAAGCAAAACAAACAAACTCGGACATGAACACCAAGCAATTCTTGTTGCTCAGCGTTGCGGCGGGAGCCATCACGGCGTGCTGCCCCAACAAAGACGACAGTGGTGTGGCACACTTCACACCGGCAGACGCTGACACGACAGTGCGCCTGCAAGATGACTTTTATCAGGCGTCGAATGGCGGTTGGATAGCTAATCACCCTATCCCATCGGACCGCGCGCGCTATGGCGCGTTTGACATGCTATATGAGGAGAGTGTTGACCATTTGCACGAGATAGTCAACGCGGCTAAGGACGCGAACGCCCCGGCGGGCACCAATGAGCAGAAGATAGGCGACTTGTATAGCCTTGGCATGGACACCGTGCGCAGGGACAAGGAGGGTATTGAGCCTATACGGCAGTATATAGACATGGCGCGCAATGCCAAGTTCTCGGACACGGAGGCGTTTGCGAAGACTGTTGGCACGATGCACATATTCATCAGCAACGTGTTTTTCTCGTTTGGGCGCACACCGGACTTTGACGACAGCTCGATGAACATTAGTGAGTTGTGGCAGGGAGGCATAGGGTTGCCAGACCGCGACTACTATTTTGACGAGACGGAGCGTGGCAAGGGCATTATCGAGGGGTATAAGGCGATGATGTCGAAGATGCTTGCTATGGCGGGCGTTGACAATACGGCGGAGCGAGCAGAGAAGATATTCGCCCTTGAGAAGGAGATGGCGGCTCTGATGAACAAGAAAGAGGAGAACCGCGACCCTAAGGCTGTGTCGAACCGTAATAACCTCACGACACTCAAGGAGATGGCTAAGGGGTTTGACTGGGAGACTTACTTCTATACGGTAGGTGCGGAGGTTAAGGACATCAATGTGGCTCAGCCTCGTTTCTTTGGGGCGATATTCGACCTTGTGGCGAAGACGGACCCTGCGACTATCGCTGATTACATGACGTTCAAGACAGTGTTGGGCTTCAGCTCATGCCTCTCGAGCGACTTGTATGCCATATATTTTGATTTCTACGCCAGGACACTCAGCGGCACTCAGGAGATGCGCCCCTTGTGGAAGCGTACGCTTGGCGCGGTGGATGGTTGTATGGGCGAGGCACTTGGCAGCTTGTATGTGAAGAAATACTTCCCCGAGTCGGCTAAGAAGCGCATGGTGGATTTGATTGAGCAGTTGCGCATATCGTTTGGTCAGCGCATAGACAACTTGACGTGGATGAGCGACAGCACCAAGGTGGCGGCTAAGGAGAAACTTGCTGCCATCAAGGTTAAGGTGGGCTATCCGGACAAGTGGCGCGACTATTCGGCGCTGACTATTGACCCGAGCAAGAGCTACGCTGAGAACCTCATCGCGGTGTCGATTTTTGACAACAAGGAGGAAATGGCGAAGATAAACAAGCCGGTGGACAAGGATGAGTGGTATATGACCCCTCAGACGGTGAACGCTTATTATAACCCGACGGGCAATGAGATAGTGTTCCCGGCGGCGATATTGCAACCACCATTCTTCTATGCGCAGGGTGATGACGCTGTGAACTATGGCGCGATTGGCGTGGTTATTGGGCATGAGATGACCCATGGTTTTGACGACCAGGGCAGCCAGTTTGATAAAAACGGCAACCTTGCGGACTGGTGGAAGGAATCGGATCGTGCGGAGTTTGAGAAGGTCACGGGCCGGCTTGTGGACCATTTCTCGAACCTCACGGTCATAGACTCGCTGAAGGGGAATGGGCGTCTCACACTTGGTGAGAATATAGCAGACCTTGGTGGCCTAAATATTGCGCATCAGGCGTTCCGCAACACCCTTGAGGGTAAGCCCGAGCCGGAGCTTATCGACGGTCAGACGGCGGAGCAGCGGTTTATATATGGTTACTCTCGCATTTGGGCTGGTGGCATACGTAAGGAGGCGTTGTATCAGCAGGTCATGACAGACCCGCATTCGACGGGGAGACTGCGTGTGAACGGTCAGTTGCCGTTGTTGGATTTCTTCTATCCCGCATTTGATGTGCAGGAGAGTGATTCGATGTATATGGCTCCGGCTGACCGGATAGTCATTTGGTAGCGCATAGGCGGTTATTGTTTTTATAGGGGCGGGCTCTTAGGAGTCCGCCTTTTTTTGTGGGGGTGTGGGAGGGGGAGAAGGGCGGGAAAATTATTTGTTGGTGATATGTTGCTGTGTGATAAGGGGTTAGAGTGTGGAATTTGTGTCGTGAGGGCGATTTAACAGTTTTCTTTTGGAGATTAACGTGAAAATGGGGAGGAGGGGGTATTCGTCACACTCACGACTGAAGAATGGGGGATGTGGAGGGGTGGAGAGGATGTGGTTTTTGGAGGAAGGGTGTAGGATTGGAGATTTGACAACGGTTGAAAATAGGATTTGTTGTTTGACGAGGAAGCGGGAATGAGACGCGGAGCATCTGTGGAGCATCCGTGGAGCATCGTTGGAGCATCGTTGGAGCATCCAGGGAGCATGCAAGGAGCATATAAGGGGCATTTGGGGGGTATAGAAAAAGAAAGGCAGCCAGATGCGATCTGACTGCCATGAGGATGTTGCGGGTAGGGAGTGTTACTTGCAGAGTGTGCAAGGTTTCAGTTGCTGGAAGAAGTCGTTGCCCTTGTCGTCTACGAGGATGAAAGCGGGGAAGTCCTCGACGGTGATCTTCCAGATGGCTTCCATGCCGAGTTCGGGGTATTCGACGCACTCGATGCTCTTTATGGAGCTTTGTGAGAGAACGGCGGCGACGCCACCGATTGTGCCGAGGTAGAAGCCGCCGTGTTTTTTGCAGGCGTCGGTGACCACTTGGCTACGGTTGCCTTTGGCGATCATGACGAGGCTTGCGCCATGGTCTTGGAACTCGTCGACGTAGGGGTCCATACGGTTGGCTGTTGTGGGGCCCATGCTGCCACAAGGGTATCCGGCAGGTGTTTTTGCGGGGCCGGCGTAGAGGACTGGGTGTTTCTTGAAGTATTCGGGCATGGGCTCACCTGCGTCGAGTCGGGCTTTGAGTTTGGCGTGTGCAATGTCGCGTGCTACGATGATGGTGCCGTTGAGGCTTACTCGGGTGCTTACGGGGTATTTGGTGAGTTCGGCGCGTACGGCGTCGATGCCGTTGTCGAGGTTGATTACGATGCCCTTAGTGCCCTCGCCTGGTTTGCGTAGTTCTTCGGGGATAAGTTCGGTGGGGTTTGCGTCCATTTTCTCGAGCCATACGCCGTCTTTGTTGATCTTGGCTTTGATGTTGCGGTCGGCGGAGCAGCTGACGCCCATGCCTATGGGGCAGCTTGCGCCGTGTCGGGGGAGGCGTATGACGCGGATGTCGTGGGCAAGGTATTTGCCGCCGAATTGTGCGCCGAGGCCAATTTTGTAGGCTTCTTTGAGGAGTTTGGCTTCGAGGTCTGTGTCGCGGAAGGCACGTCCGGTCTCGTCGCCTGTGGTGGGGAGGTTGTCGTAGAACTTGATAGAGGCGAGTTTGACGGTGAGGAGGTTTTTCTCGGCGCTTGTTCCGCCTATTACGAAGGCGATGTGGTAGGGGGGGCATGCGGCTGTGCCGAGGCTTTTCATTTTCTCGACGAGGAATGGGAGGAGGGTGCCCTCGTTTTGGATGGTGGCCTTGGTCATGGGGTAGAAGTAGGTCTTGTTGGCAGATCCGCCGCCTTTGGCTACCATGATGAAGCGATACTCGTCGCCCTCGACAGCCTCGATGTCTATTTGCGCGGGGAGGTTGCAACGGGTGTTGACCTCGTCGTACATGTTGAGGGGAGCGTTTTGGGAGTATCGGAGGTTGTCTTGTGTGAAGGTGTTGAATACGCCTCGGCTTAGTGCTTCTTCGTCCTCGAAGTCGGTCCATACACGTTGTCCTTTCTCGCCGTGGATGATGGCTGTGCCGGTGTCTTGGCAGAAGGGGAGTATGCCTTTGGCGGCGGTCTCGGCGTTGCGGAGGAACTGGAGGGCGACATATTTGTCGTTCTCAGAGGCCTCGGGGTCGGATAGGATCTTGGCTACTTGGAGGTTGTGCTCGCGCCGGAGCATGAACTCCACGTCGTGGAAGGCTTGTTGGGCGAGTGTGGTGAGAGCCTCTTTGGATACCTTGAGGATTGTTTTGCCCTCGAAGGAGGCGGTTGATACGCCTTCTTTGGTGAGGAGACGGTATTGTGTGTCGTCTTTGCCCACTTGGAACATTGGGGCGTATTTGAATTCGGGAGTTTGTGCCATGTGTATCGTGTTGTTGGTTCTTAGGTCTTGTTACTTGGCGTAGCTCACGGCTCGTGTCTCGCGTATTACTGTGATCTTGACTTGGCCTGGGTAGGTCATCTCGGTTTGGATACGTTTGGCGAGGTCGGTGGATATTTCTTCTGCCTGCTTGTCGGTTACCTTTTCGGCGCCGACTATGACGCGTAGCTCACGTCCGGCTTGTATGGCGTAGGTTTTGATGACGCCTGGGTAGGACATGGCCATGTTCTCGAGGTCGTTGAGGCGTTTGATGTAGGCTTCGATGACTTCGCGTCGAGCACCTGGGCGTGCTCCGGATATGGCGTCGCATACTTGCACGATGGGTGCGATCATGGTTTGCATTTCGACCTCGTCGTGGTGTGCTCCTATGGCGTTGCATATTTCGGGCTTCTCTTTGTATTTCTCGGCGAGTTTCATGCCGAGGATGGCGTGTGGCAGTTCGGGTTCCTCGTCGGAGACCTTGCCAATGTCGTGGAGCAGTCCGGCACGTTTGGCTTTTTTGGGGTTCAGTCCGAGTTCGGATGCCATTACTGCGCAGAGGTTGGCTGTCTCGCGTGCGTGCTGGAGAAGGTTTTGGCCGTAGGAGGAGCGGTATTTCATCTTGCCAACGAGTTTGATGAGTTCGGGGTGTAGGCCGTGTACGCCGAGGTCGATGGTGGTGCGTTTGCCGGTCTCGATGACCTCTTCCTCGACTTGTTTGCGTACCTTGTTGACGATTTCCTCGATGCGTGCGGGGTGTATGCGTCCGTCGGTCACGAGTTGGTGTAGGGCGAGGCGTGCTATTTCGCGGCGCATGGGGTCGAAGGCAGAGAGTACTATGGCCTCTGGGGTGTCGTCGACGATAATTTCTACGCCTGTTGCGGCTTCGAGGGCTCGTATGTTGCGGCCCTCACGTCCTATGATGCGGCCTTTAATCTCGTCGGAGTCGATGTGGAAGATGGTTACAGAGTTCTCGATGGCGGTCTCTGTGGCGACGCGTTGGATGGTTTGGAGGACGATCTTCTTGGCCTCTTTGTTGGCGTTGATTTTGGCCTCGTCCATGATGTCGTTGATGTAGGACATGGCGTCGGTCTTGGCTTCGGCCTTGAGGCTCTCCACGAGTTGCTCTTTGGCTTGCTCGCTTGATATGCCCGATAGTTGCTCAAGTCGCTCTATCTGCTGTTTGTGGAGCTTCTCGATGTCGTCTTGCTTCTGTGCTACGACGTCCTTCTGGCGAGCGAGGTCGTCTTGTGCTGTTTGGAGGTCGTGTTGGCGTTTTTGTAGTTCGTCGAAGCTGCTCTTGACTTGTTGTTCACGCTGGCGGATTTTGGTCTCTGCGGCAGCCATCTTCTGGTTGCGAGCGTTTATGTCCTTCTCGCATTCGGTTTTCATGGCGAGGAACTTCTCCTTGGCTTGGAGGATCCTGTCCTTCTTTATGACTTCTGCTTGCGCCTCAGCTTCGGTGACGATTTTAGTGGCTCGTTTTTTGAAAGCTGTGGATATTAGTAGCCAAGTGATAAGGCCACCTGCCACGAGACATGCTGCGCAGCAAATTATCGTTATTCCCATTTGTAATACTGTTGTTTATATATGAATAAAGCACCGTATGGGACCGTGTTGGGGTCGCCTTACAGTGCGTGGTTATCGGTATATGCCCGTTGGGGGGACGGGGTTAATCTTGGAGAGCGTCGTCGATTCTTGTCAAGACATCGTTGACCTTGTTGGCCAGTTGTGACTCGTTGACCGCGTTTTGCAGTCTGAGTTTGTCAATCAAGAATTCGAGAGCCATCATGGAGAGACCAGTCCTTTCGCCATAGAGTTTGATGAGGTCCTTGTAGGCGTCAGCTCGTAGCTCAACGAATTGGGCAGCGTAGCGATACAGGGCTTCCTCACCAGCTTTGACATTGATAGTCACAGCCTTGCCACCCAAGGTGAGCTCTATGCGTGATTTGCCGTCGCTCTGTGCCATTAGGAAGCGGATGGTTAGAAGGGATTATTGTTTGAGGAGCGCAATGCACTCATCGATACCTCGCACTAAATGACTTATCTGCTTCTTGGCTTCGTCGGTCGTGGAGGAGTGGTCTTTGGCGGAGCCGTCGCCGAGAGCTATGGCAAGTTGGCAGCTGTCGAGTTCGTCTCTGTAAGTGTCGGCGTCGCGCCGAGCCTCATCGAGTTGATGTTTGAGGGAGTCTATTTGTTCTGACTGCTTTAGGTTCAAGGCCTTAAGGTCGTTGACTTTGGCAATGAGACGGTTGACTCCATCATCGAGTCTGCTGCTTAGTTCGTCGGAACTGTCGGTCATTTCGGCAGATTATAAGTCATGCAAATTTACTCTTTTTTTGTTAAAGTGGCTCGTTTAGGGGATAATATTTTAGTGGGTTAGGGTGCTTAATTGAGGTCGGCTACGGTAATGCCAGCACCTCCAAATTGGACGTTCTCGTCGCGGCATGAGGAGACGTAGGGCAGGGAGTTGAGGAGTTTTCGTATCTGCTCACGCAGGATGCCGTTACCTTTGCCGTGGAGGATGCGCACTTGTGGGGCTTCGCATAGCAGGGCCTCGTCCATGAAGGAGCTGACACGTTGCAGAGCCTCATCAGCGCGCATGCCGCGGACATCTATCTCGGAGGAGAAGGATAGCTTCTTCTCGCGGACGGTGGAGGCCACGTTGGAGTAGTCTATACCGCCGAGTGGTTTTCCTTGGGCTTTGCGTGCGGCGTTGCTGCTGACACGTTTCAGGCGGTCAAGTTTGATATTGGACGACATGTTGCCTATTGCCACTTGAGCCGATGTGCCTTTGATGGCGATAATCTGGCCTATGCGAGAGTCGTTGCCGTCGATAGAGACGTAATCGTCGGGTGCGAGGGGGCGGTTGTCGTCGACGGGTTGGGGTGGGGTAGGGGAGGAGGGTGTGGTGTCGGTGGTACGTTGCTTCTGTCGTTGTTGACGGTTGCGTATCTGCTCCATCTTGCGGTCGATGGAGGTGTCGGTGTCGTCGGGCTTGTTGGCTGTCTGCTCTCGGAACTCGTTTAGGGCGAGGCGTGCGGCCTTGGTGCGTTCCTTGTCGGCCTGGCTTTCCTTGATCTCTTTTATGGTGGACTCTATGCGTCGGTTGGTTTCGTTGAGCAGTTCTTGGGCTTCGGCTTTGGCCTTGGCGAGTATCTCCTTGCGTTCGGCTTTTATGCCTTCGAGCATTTCGTTGTAGCGTTGCAGGATGTCGGCAAGTTTCTTGTCGTTCTCCTTGACGTTTTGGCGTTTCTGCTCCCAGTAGTGCTTATCGCGGTTTATTTGCCGTAGGTTGCGGTCGTAGTCGGCGTTCTCTTGTCCCATACGGTTTTTGGCATCGGCGAGGATGCGCTCGGGTAGGCCTATCTTGCGTGCTATCTCGAAGGCGAAAGAGGAACCAGGTTGACCTATATGGAGGGTGAATTTAGGCTCTATGCGTTGTGTGTCGAAGGTCATGGCGCCATTCACAAGTCCAGTGGTCTGTGAGGCGAAATGCTTCAGGTTAGTATAGTGGGTTGTGAGGACGCCCCAAGAGCCTACGTTGTTGAGTTCAGCAAGTACAGCCTCGGCTATGGCACCGCCCATCAGAGGTTCTGTGCCAGTGCCAAACTCGTCGATAAGGATTAGTGTGCGTGTATCGGCATTGCGTATAAAATTCTTCATGGCAAGGAGGTGCGACGAATATGTGCTGAGGTCGTTCTCGATGCTTTGATTATCGCCTATGTCGATAAAGAGATTGTTGAACACGCAGGTGCGTGAGCCTTCATTGACAGGGATGAGCAGACCGCATTGCAGCATGAACTGTAGTAGTCCGACGGTTTGAAGGCATACGGATTTACCTCCCGCATTAGGGCCAGATATCACGAGTATGCGGCTTTGCGGGGCGGTTAGCTCAATGTTTAGTGGGACTATCTGTTTGCCTTGCTGAGCCAGTTGTGCCATCAAGAGGGGGTGGCGTGCGCCGCTGAGGTAGAGGCCAGGCTCATCATCGATAATAGGCAATGTGGCATCTATCTCTTTGGCGTAAAGAGCTTTGGCTCGTACGAAATCAATAACCCCGAGTGTCTCGATGGAGACTATCATGTCGGGGGCGTAGGGGCGTATGTTGGCGGCCACGTCTTTGAGTATGCGAATCACCTCACGTCGCTCGTCATTGCGTAGCTCGTTTATGTGGGCGTTGATGCTCGCTATCTCGGCTGGCATTATAAAGGCCGTTCTACCGGTGGACGACTCGTCGATGACTGTGCCCTCGAGCATCCGCTTGTTGGCTGCGGGAACGGGGATGAGTGGTATGCCGTCGCGGAAGGTTATGGCGGAGTCTTGGTCGGCTATGCCAGCACGTTGAGCGTGGACAAGGATGGCATTGAGTCGTCGTGAGGCGGCGGTTTGTTGGCTCTTAATCTCCTGACGGATATCAGCAAGTTTTGGGGATGCGTTGTCGCGTACTTGGTTGTCAGGCCCGAGGATATGGTCAATTTGCTCTACGGTGAGAGGGTAGTGGGCGAGGGGTTGTGAGAGGGTACGTAGGAGAGGGTATAGGTTAGGGTCGGAGCTTTCGAAGAAGTCAATGACATCGATGGCGAGGGTTAGGGCAAGGCGCAGTGCTGCAAGTTCCTCCTCGTTGAGGTATAGTCCGTCGACTCGGATACGTGCGAGGGCATCACGAAGGTCGGGCAGTTCAGATGCTGGGAAAGGGGTGTCCTGATCAAGTATTGTGGCCATCTCGGCGGTTTGCCCAGTGTGTAGGCGGACATCGTCGGTAGATGTCATGAAGGCCATAGCGTCGGCATGGTGCTTGCCAATGGAGGTGAGACAGGCATCGGCAACGGCTTGTCGGATTTTGTGGAAGCGTAGTTTAGCCTCTATATTGTCGGGGATGAGCATCTATGGAATCATTGATTTAAGGACGAGTCGTGATTCGGGACCCATGTTGAACAGGAGGTCGAGCATGGAGAGGTTGGGGGTGAAAGGACGTTGAGTGTAAGGTTGGGAGAAAATCTGGGTGTACGGCACGGGTCGGCACAGGTCGTGCGTGAGGTGTGCGAATTTGGGTTCTATGGCTATCCTGAGGTCATTCTGGTTGGGGAGGGGTGGTGCGAAAGTGCTGGTGAAAGATATGTCGGCGTTGATGCCTGACGCACTGGCGATGAAGTTCAGAAGGTCAAGGTTGAAGTCCCATAGGAGCTCGTGATGTTTGTTGAGTATGTTGATGATGTCGGGTTCATAGAGCTCGTAGTATGGTGTGGAGTTGTAGGCTGTGCGGAGGGCGTATACGAGTCGTTGTTCCCAGGGTGAGTCGTAGTTAAGACGTGTTTGGGAGTATATATGTTGGTCGTCAGTGCGTGTGGGAAGGGATATGTCGAGTGGGCCGGCGGAGGTCAGGATGGTCGTGCGGGTGCGCAAGGTGCGTCGTTGGTATGGACCGTGGGCTTCGATGGTGACGGCGTTGGCGTGGCATATCAAGGCCCACGTGGAGGTGTCTCCTGCAAAGGGGAGGTTGATGAGGGGGCTGTTGTCGATGTTGGTAGTCATTGGTCGCGAAGGTACTCAATATGAGTGTGATGTGGGAGTTTGTGTAGGCTGTAATTTTCAATGTGCCTACGCTTAGGAAAATTTGTAGGTGTCAGTGGACTTTCCTCTGAAGAGGGTTGAGCTCAGATATTCGTCACTTTTGTGGCGTTGTGGCTAAGCGTTCGCTGAGCCTTTCTATTAGTGTGTCTTGTTAGGCCATGTGATGTGGAAAAAAATCTTTGGTGTGGTGTTGGGAATTAATCTAAACTGCTTATTTTTGCGGTTGCGAGTGGCGTAAAGCCCGCAGTCGGGTTTTGCGCCGTGAAACATATCTGTACGAAATAAGCACTAACAATAAAATTTAATCACAAAGACATGGCAAAAATTGATTTGGCCAAGTACGGTATCACTGGTTCTACCGTGATAGCCCACAACCCCTCATACGAGGAGCTGTTCAAGGAGGAGACCAAGGCAGGTCTTGAGGGCTTTGAGAAGGGTCAAGTTACTGAGCTTGGCGCTGTAAACGTCATGACCGGTATTTTCACTGGCCGTTCTCCTAAGGATAAGTACATTGTCGACGACGCACAGTCTCACGACAAAGTATGGTGGACCTCTGAGGCGTATAAGAACGACAACCACCCCATGTCTGAGAGCGTATGGGCAAGCGTCAAAGAGATTGCTAAGAAGGAGCTTTCTAACAAGAACCTCTACGTAGTTGATGGTTTCTGCGGTGCTAACAAGGCAACTCGTTTGGCAGTGCGTTTCATCGTTGAAGTGGCATGGCAGGCTCACTTCGTAACCAACATGTTCATTCGTCCTACTGCTGAGGAGCTTGAGAACTTCGAGCCTAACTTCGTCATCTACAATGCTTCTAAAGCTAAGGTAGAAAACTACGAGGAGCTTGGCTTGAATTCTGAGACTTGTGTAGCCTTCAACACCACTTCTCGCGAGCAGGTCATCATCAACACATGGTACGGCGGCGAGATGAAGAAGGGTATGTTCTCTATGCAGAACTACTACCTCCCCCTCAAGGGCATTGCTTCTATGCACTGCTCCGCTAACTGCGACATGAACGGTGAGAATACCGCTATCTTCTTCGGTCTTTCTGGCACAGGCAAGACCACCCTCTCTACTGATCCTAAGCGTAAACTCATTGGTGATGACGAGCACGGTTGGGACGATGAGGGTGTCTTCAACCTCGAGGGTGGCTGCTATGCGAAGGTCATCAACCTCGACAAGGAGAGTGAGCCTGACATCTACAACGCAATCAAGCGCAACGCACTTCTCGAGAACGTCACCGTAGACGCTAAGGGCAAGATTGACTTCGCTGACAAGAGCACAACTGAGAACACGCGTGTCTCTTATCCAATCGACCACATTAAGAACATTCAGCCAGGTTCAAGCGCACCCGCTGCTAAGCAGGTCATCTTCCTCTCTGCTGATGCCTTCGGTGTTCTTCCTCCAGTATCTATCCTCACTCCTGAGCAGACGAAGTACTACTTCCTCAGCGGCTTCACCGCTAAGCTCGCAGGTACCGAGCGTGGAATCACTGAGCCTACTCCTACATTCTCCGCTTGCTTCGGTCAGGCATTCCTCGAGCTTCACCCAACGAAGTACGCCGAGGAGCTCGTCAAGAAGATGGAGAAGAGCGGTGCTCGTGCATACCTCGTCAACACTGGGTGGAACGGCACAGGCAAGCGTATCTCTATCAAGGATACCCGTGGTATCATCGACGCTATCTTGAGCGGCGCTATCAACAATGCTCCTACGAAGAAGATCCCTGTGTTCGACTTCGAGGTTCCTACATCTCTTCCTGGGGTAGATCCTAAGATTCTTGACCCACGCGACACCTACGCTGACGCAAGCCAGTGGGATGCTAAGGCACAGGATCTTGCAGGTCGCTTCATCAAGAACTTTGTCAAGTATCAGACCAATGAGGCTGGTAAGGCTCTCGTGGCAGCTGGTCCTAAGCTCTAAGAAGTAGCTGTAATAGCGATTTGATAAACTTATTCGGCGGTGATATCTCTGAGGATGTCACCGCCGATTTCGTTAGTGTAGATGGTTGAAAAAAGTCGCCTGATGTCAGGTGGCATCAGGCGACTTAATACATAGTAGGTGAACTATCGAGACTTGTAGATTTCGTTGACTCGAGATTGAACTTCTTGATAACGGTTACCAAGCCTTTGACGACGGATGTTCCCATTACCATAGTCGCCGCGGATGACGTTATGGGCGGTTGTCTCCAAATCTGGCAGGGTAGAGGTTTGAACAGAAGATACTGCTGAAGTAGTATTGCTTGTTTGTACATCACTCGATGTGGTAGCTGGCATTTTTATACTCTCTGTATCTGTTGATACAGTAGTAGCAGATGCTGTTATCTCATGAACATTACCGCCAGAGTCCGTTAGAGAGATGATTGCGGTTTCTTGAGTGGGCTCTTGTGTCGATGTTGATGGTTCAGAATCTGAAGTCTGAGATGCTGATGATACAACCTCAGAGTCAATTTTGGCGTTTGTGGCAATTGTTTTACCCGACTCAGAAGAGCAATATAGGTAAACTCCAACGCCAACACTGGCAAGCAATATTAGTGGTACTATGACTTTGGTCTTAGATGTGCGCACTGGGGACTCCTTCTCAAAGTCGAATTTCATGACCTTGGGCTTGGAGAAGTCGAACTCTCTGCTTCCTGATTTGGAGAAGTCAAACTTATCTGATGGACGTGTGGTGCGCTGCTCTTCCATAGTCATTAAGCGTAGATGTCAGCGAGAGTCGGCATGCCACCGTTGTAACCTTTACCAATAGGCTCGAACTTCCATTCTCCCTCGTTGGTAAGAAGGATGCGGCCTGCCTCAAGTGCTGTCTCGCCTCCGAAATTTTCTTTGATGTCGTACCTGAAAAGAGTCTTCCCCGTCTCCTCGTCTGTGAAGATGATAGCGGGGTCTATCACAGATTCGAAAGTAAGAGGTTCTTTAGGATCTTGAAAGATGGCAGCTCCGAAAACTATTGCTCGAATGTTGTTGCCCACTCGATCAAGAATGACATGCATCGTCTCGCAGTGCTCCCCTTCCGGATCTTCTTCCTCATCTCCCTTGACATCTGGAGATCCAATGACGGATTGATCGGCTGAGATAGGGATTGTAGCCACTTTCCAATTCCTCTTGGTGCGGTAGATAGAAAGATTAAATGGCTCAATTTTACCTTTGGTCACATCTTCTTCTGAGTCTGTGAGCCAACGGGTCTCAGAGTTGTAGAAAACAAAGTCCTCTTTGTTAGTAAGGATGCCATCTTCACCAACCAGGAAAGCGCATACGTCGAGGTCGGCTTTGCCTTTCCAAACAAGATCTACACGGATTTTGTTTAGACCTTCATCCTTCCTGAAGTCATAAGTCTCTCCTTTGGAGATAGACTTGCCAAAATTGTAATCAGACATTTACTTCTGTTTGAGATATTGGTTAACTACTGAATTGAGGGGAGCGTATGATAGGCCAAAAGAGATGAATAGTTCTTCTATTTCACTAATTTGCTCTTTTTGTGTGTCGTTCATCTCACCTTGCATACCACTACTGATAGCATTATTAATCTTATCAATGAGTCCTTTGCTCTTAATCAGAATGGTGCAGACTTTTGCCATTGCAGCGTCTTTGTCAATTGTGGCAAAGTAACGTTTTGCTTCGGCAAACTTCATTTCGTGAATCAGTTTATATCCTTTGCCAATTTGAGATTCAAGGGGTGGAATGTGGTCTTTAATATGCCGCCATACTGTGTCTGTAATCAGCGGTAAAAGTACACATTGAGCAGGTCTTGTGCTGCTTGCGGGACTTTCAATGGCTGGCGGTAGGGGTGCATCTTCACCTATTATTGCACTGATAAATGCTTTTGATAAAGGAACGACTTGCAGAGCGCATATCTTATCCTTTAGAGCGTCGCTTTTGTAAGCGTGGTAGTGGTCGGAGACTTCAGCAGCTTCTTGAAACACATATTGCTCACTGTTTGCGAACACGAAGTACCTTACCCTCTCAAAAGACCTCTCGGTTTTACTGCTAATGTATATGTTGGGTAGGCTTGTTTGAAATAATTCGCCGTAAAGATTGCCAATGTTTGGAACGTCAATAAACTCAAATGGATGCCCCCAATTAACATGTTCGTACTCGGATATTTTTGAGGCTACGACTGCTTCGAATGCTTTGTTGATATCGTGTACCTCTTTATACTTGTCTAAGATACACTTACGGTAATCATCAAGTTTCTCGTTGAAGAAAGTGCATGCCGTACTAAGATTGACGATATTGTGAGTGTCATCGTACTGTGTCAAGGTGAATCTCTTGGTGTTGTCAACGTTACGTTGAAGATCTTTTTCGAGGTCACTAACTTTGTTGGCTAACTTATAGTATCTTTCTCTCAGTTTTAGCAACTCGCAGATGCGAGCTTTGGCTTTTGATGCTTGCTTGATTTCTGTAAGTGCTATGTTCTGGCAATTGACTTTCTCTTCAAGTTCTGAGATTATACGGATTCGTCTCTTAGCTGAGCCAGAAAAATGCTCACCTATGCGTCGCATAAATCCTCTGTCGGCATGTTTCGCATTAAGAGAGTTTATCCTCTCTGACCAGTTTGCAGAATCACGCTTTGCCCTCTCTGCATCCTTTTTAAGAGATTTTGAGAAGTCTTGAGAACTTATTTTCTCAAGGGTTGAATTGTATGTTTCGCGAACTTTATTGAGGTGGTCAGTAGCGTTTCTCTTATTCTCTTCACTGCCTTCGACATTAGCACTACGTAGGTTATTCTCTGCGTTTATAACATCCTTGTATGAGAATGTTTCTCGACCGAGAATGCAATTGTCACCAAAATATCTGGCGAAATAATTAGCAATTAACTCATCAATCTCATTAGAGATGTTGTCATCAGTGATTGCATTGTGTTGTATAGCGTATTTCGTTCTGAGTTCCTTTAGTCTGTTCCTGAGACCTAATGGGAAAACAATGTAATTAAGCTTGTCGTCATCGTTAGGAGGGGTAGCTGTGTCTTTGTCGTCAAGTTGTAGCGTGATAAGTGCGATGTTTAAATTGAGACGAAGCAGATCTTGCACATCTTCTGCATGATACATGCACTCTGAATGCCCAATGGCGAAAATGTTTGAGTCGATATTGCTGGGGATAGCCGCATTGACGATTGTCGCGGCAGAGGAAGCGTCAGAGGCTAAAAGCATGAAATCTGCAAGCATCCTGGGTAGATGAAAGTCATGGTGTTCAGCATTTGAAAAGACTGTCCCACCCATGAGGTTGCATGTGTCAACATACAGAGTGTGTACATGGTCGCTTTTTCTACTTGTGGCGAGATTGGCTTTTAAAGCCTCTTCCTTAGAGGTTAAGCAGACATTATTTGGTCTTGATGTGTCATATCCAAGAACGACTCTCCATATAACGACATTATTGAACGCCCTACTATTGTTTTCCCTCCCTTCCATAAGTTTGAGAAAAGCAGTCTGGTCGAAGTCATTCGCACCATACGGATTGTCGAGAAAGAAGAGATTCAGTTCTGATGTCTGGTTAGATATGCGAGCCTTGGCTTTGAACTGTGCAATGTGGTTAGTAAGTCCCACACCCAAATCATCGTATGTTACTGCATCTTCGTCGCGAATGATGTATGAATACCCATCGCCATCTGAATTGATCATGCCGTATGAGGCGAGGATGTTAGATGAGTTTGGTATGCATTTCTCGACAATATTCTTCGCAAGAATATCAGTGGCGGGCTTGCCGCTTACAATGAGGAAATGGGTGTGGGACATGAGGTGGTTACTTTGTACGGAGATCTATCTCAAGTTTTATGAGATTAGCCACTTCGCTGTAGACTGGCCTGTTGTTTTGTATGCCGTCGTATTCCGTAGGGTTCATGTTCGGGACTACGCAGTCAGAGAAGTAGGTGTCATTGCCAGTACCTCGAAGTGATTCAAGCTTGTCAGAGACAAACTTCGAGCCGCTCTCTCTGATGATCTTGTCAATAGCCTCCTGTACTTCGTTGAAGAGACCCAAAATTTGGAATTGATTGTAAGCATCAGTGCGAGTCTCTCCAAGGTCATATCGATAGTTGTGAATTTGATCGCCGAATTGCCTCGAGCGAATCCAGTACTGACGTTTTTCATTGTCAAACCTGATGATAGGTTGACCGTCTGAAGCATTAAAGCAGAACCCTTGTGTCCACAAGTCGAGAGACACTGCTGGTTTCTCCTCTGGCCACATAGAGTGACCTGATGCTACCCTTTGGGCATCCATTTTGATGTCGATGGAACAGGACAGACCATTCTTGTTCTGCTCTTTCTCGTTGTAGTCGTCTTCGTAGGCTTTGAAGTTGTTTACAGCAAAGATGGGTGCAGAATATTCCCCCATCATGATGTAGATTCGGTCAGTCTGATACGTAGACGCAAACTTGGGCTCGGTAGTGCCGTAAGTAAGAGCATCTACGACGCTGGCGCTTTTCATGATGGTGTACCCTTGATCAGGTACGCCTACAAGAACTTGTCTGCCTATGCTTACCTTCTTAGTGGCTTTGCCGTGGTAGTCGAGAGTCCACATGGGAGTCGCAAGATCAAGAACATATTTGGTGTTCTTGATGAGCCGTTCGGGACCCATATCTCTGAGAACATCTTCTATTGTCTTCTTGAGTTCGTCGGAGACAGGCGAAGTCTTCCCAGCAAAAAGCATAATGCGATGGTTGAGGGAGTCGGAACTAAGGCTAAGCCAATCTGACAGATTCCCATTAGAGGGAAGGGAGTCACTTTTGCAGAAGTCGTTCCACATCTGTTGCGAGACAATTGGATTGACGTTTTTCATTGCATCGCGATGAAGATAGATTTGGAATTTTGACTTGGGCATGCATGTGTTACGAAGTTTTGAAACTTCTGCATCGAATACTTGCCCAGCTTTTCGAACAGTATCTGCCTTAGCGGACAGAAGAGACTTGTAGGTGCTGCAGGTCTCCTTGAGTCTTGAGTAGAACAAGATTGCGAGTTGATGACGTTTGAGATCCTGTTTATCTCGCATGAGTGAATTAATAGTGTCAGATAGATCTGAAGCGCGATCTTGGCTGAACATACCGAGGAAATTTCGGCACTCTCTTAGTTCTGTAGCCCAGTCTGGTGTTTGTAAAAGCCTTTGTTCAAGATCCTTGCTTTCATTGTTCATCTCTGTCAGACAGGAGTCGATGAAGCCTTCCATCGCCGCAAGGAAGGCTACAGAATTTCCAAGACCACCACCGTCTTTTGAACAGAGGATTTTGCATATCTCCTCGCAAAGAAGTGACGTTGTTTTTCCAAGCTTACTTTCGCAGTTAACGCTTGATGTCGGGTCTTCACTGAGAATGTTCAGACGATTGACAATATCGGCAGCCTCGGTTCCTTTCTCGACCTCAAATGGTTGGATGGCATTTAGATTGCAAATGGCATCTATGACATCATTGTGAAGGTCACCTCCTGTTTCGCGGATCTTAACATCTTGTCTGTCTACGAAATTATCGCAGAGTTCAGAGCCAGTCGTTTGGGTTGTGTTGAGAAGTTTTGCTGTCAGTTTGTTGGCAACTGAGTATGACGTGGCAATGCCGACTGTTGCACTGTCGTATATCATTTCAGCGCTGCTGACCGAGCTTGCCCATGCACGCTTAGACCCGAAGTCATAATCTCTCTGGTTGTTGATGATATTGTCTTTCATCTCGTCAGCTTGTGTGCCCATATCACCAGATGGAAGGAATGCACACTTGGCAACATCGTCCAGGAGATCGTCGAGACTGTTGAATGAATTGCCCGATCTGCTTATATTGTTGATGAGATAGGCAAAGTCAAATAGACGGTGATTGATGCTTCTGTTACCGAATGGTATGGCGCGATCTGTAGCTTTCTCAAAAATGAAATCGAGGTCGCGCAAAGTACCATAAGTGTTGTAGTAGACGTTGAACGAGCCAGTCGGCGTGACCTGTTTGTAGATGTCTGGCATTACAATCCAGGGAACGACGTCACATTGTATGCCAGTACTGGCAGATTGGATTTGCTCAAGTATGTCAATGAGCATACCTGATCCTGTGCCACCACTTATGGAGCAGATTACATTAATAGTGGTGCGGGAATCCACGTCTGGAGTTTTGCCCTTGCCTAATTGAAACTTTGAGTCAACGTCAGGGTCAGGGTCACTGACGGCTCTTATGGCTTGCTTAATATGTTCTGTAATGTCCTTTTCATTGTAACGTGCAATAAAGCATCCGTTGCTACGTACTTGCCCCGCCCCTGTCGCTTTGATTGTCGACAGTGTACTAATATTACATCTCGGAGGTTGTGGCATCCAAGTGAATTCG
Source organism: uncultured Marinilabiliaceae bacterium (assembly GCA_964588595.1). Taxonomy (GTDB): domain Bacteria; phylum Bacteroidota; class Bacteroidia; order Bacteroidales; family Marinilabiliaceae; genus W3P20-009. Next base: position 426 of record CAZPPW010000017.1, on the reverse strand, counting down.
TTGGGCTGACTTTGGTAAATACTAAGTGCGTTAGTGACTGTCACGCACTTTACTTCTTTAGGAGCAAGTCGGACATCTTTCGCACCGATTTCCTTGACATCGGTTACTCTGTTGTTGAGTTTATCAACAGTGTACAACAGCGTGTTAGAAACATCAGAACCTGATTTAGCGACTGTTGAATTAATGATACCGTCCTGTGTGTCAATCACAAGAAAACCGATCATCGGGTTCGGAATTTCACCGTAGGCATCGATGAAGTGGCGTTTTATCTTAACCAGAGTTTTCGCTCCAGTTCCGCCGATGCCAACATAGAGAGTTTTATTAATACTGTAGGCCATAGAATAGTGATTATCTTTTACTACGAGAAGTTCACTTTAGATTTTGAGTCATTGTTAGTAGCGCAAAGTGGGGTGTCGCTGTACTTCA
>CAZPPW010000016.1:4599-33255 GCA_964588595.1 uncultured Marinilabiliaceae bacterium | reverse complement strand
GACCGTTAGTCACCAGCGTCGGGGCGCAGCAGCGAGCGAAGCGAGCTGATGCCTTTGTATCAACAAGCTGTACAAGCAATGACTCATGCGTATCGATGCCTTCGGCATCGGTGCGCTCGTGGTCATCGCTTGTGCGGCTTGTTTACTAAGTAGGCCCGCTCACTCCATTACGCTTACTCGTTTACGCTTTTCTTATTACGCTTAATTCTTTATTACGATGGAAACATTTTACTACGGACTAATCATCGTCCTTCTCTCCGCCTTCTCCCTCTCCCTCTTCGCTCTCGCCGTCAAGGCCGCATCCTCCTTGCGCAAGCACGACCAGCGCAAGCTCAACTCCCGCAAGCTCAACATCAAATACTTCAAACAACATTAGCCTACACCTCTTGGGTCACTGCCTCTTGGCACGAGATGAATTGTCTCTCACTACTTTCCGCCCAGCCTGTTACGCACGACTTTATATTGTTAAGTACGTGGCGAACAGTACAGAATAGTAGGGGGATAATTCTTTCTCGTGCCATGTAAGGCAGTGATACTTAGATGTTTAGGCTGTAAACAATTAGGAATGTTATGGTAACAGAAAAAGAATTTGGGAATAAAACCACGAAAGAAATGAAGAGAAAGATACACTTTGAGGAGAGGCCGTGTCCACACATAGACGGCACGGTGGACGAGAGCATCAAGAGGTTGGTGCTTGTGGATGAGATGGGTGAGGCGTTGTTGTATGACATCTTGGATGTGGATGAGGGCTACGCTTGCAGGCTGGAGTTGATGAAGTTGGTGTTGACTCACTGCTTCTTGAACAGTCGTAGCTTTGGGGACTACGTCTTTGCCAGTAAGGAGGACTTGACACGCTTGGAGTATGTCAGGAACTTCAACCGCATGCACTTGTCGTCGCTTGTCGGCTTCAGTGAGATGCTGATAGTGGAGGACTTCTACTATGGGTACAAGTATTTCCTTGACATCATGGGCAAGGTCATAGATGAGGGGACTGGCATGAGCAGGGCAGTCCGTTGCAAGCTCGCTACTCACATTGCTTTAGGCAAGGTCATGTTTGACAGGAGTGGTTGCGACAAGGCTGCGCTTCGTGGTGTGTTAGATGGTGGCAAGGAGGACAGCGTGTGGTTTGGTGGCATACACATGTACTTTTACGGCTATAACTGCTATGAGTAATGTCAGTGTGCGCGACATGACGAGCAAGGACATGGACGCCTTCATGTTTGGTTGGACTGTCGAGGACTACGCACGGTACCAGGTACTGATGCGCGGGTGGATGAAGCGCAGGGTGAATGGGCTCACGCATGGTGGCGTCGTCATGTTCAAGGACTTGAAGATGCCTGCCCTTACCTTCAAGGGGGCTAAGGTGCTGGGCTTCGCTTGTGACTGCTTGATGGTGGAGGACAGGAAGGACGTGGCTCGCTTTGTCAAGACGGACGAGTGGGACATGGGTGTGCTGGAGATAATACTCATGCTTGGCCGGGCGTTGGAGTTGGACTGCGAGGAGCACGAGGGCTACGCCGATTACATAGACGGCTTGCCCACCGGCTTTGACGAGGAGAATGTTGACGACTATTGATTAGTATTCTTGTTGGTGTTTGCGCGTCGTCATGGTCAACGGACTATGGCGGCGTGCTTTTGTTTACTGGATATTGTTACTTAAATCTTTTACTACGATGAAAGAAGAGATTATGAGCAAGGCGTTGAGCCGTCTTGCCAAGGCTATGCAGAGCGAGGCTCACATAGATTTGCTGATAGACAGCAAAGAGATACGCCGTTCCTTTGAGGACTTGACGGACGCCTTGACCTGGCGTGAGACTGACGACTACGAGGGCAAGCTCGACGCCCTGTATGACTTGGAGTCAGCGTCGAACGCCATGGCTGAGTTCTTCCGCTCGTACCTCGAGTGCCCGGAGCAGGCCATCGCGCACCGCAAGTTCGCCGTGCGCAGGCTGCGCAGGGTCATAGACTACGTCAAACGTGACGAGTCCAAGGGTGAGGAGGAGGCACTCTTCACTATATAGTTATGGGTAAGGTTAAGACAAGCCGCGAGACGCGGGGACACATAGCTGTCGTGCTCTTCCTTGCAGGCTTCATGCTGTGCGCTGCGTGCTTCCTCATGCCGTTCATCTGGCTGAGCTACGACCCCTCGGACGAGGCGGGCATGCTCGGCATGGTATGGCTGGCGAGCAGCGGCCTCGGCATCACTATGACCGTGGCGTTGTTCAGCCTCACATCCTCATGGTTGGATAGAGAGTGTTAGCCATGGAGAAGTTCACACGCCTGCTTATCATAGCGGGCTGCTGCATACTCAGGGTGTTGGGACTTGTCGTCATGTCGTGCGGCGTCCTGACACCCTTCCGCTTCCTGAGCGAGACGTATCATGACGCGTCGATAGGCTTCGCCTTGGTGGTAGTCCTCGCCTCGCTCAGCACCATGCTCTTCGGTCGTGTCATCATGGTCTACGCCAAAGACACGATGATGGGTGTGCGTTAGTACTGCATACTCCCTGGCCCCTCACGGGACTGGGGAGCTTTTGGATATTAGGTTTGACTATTTACGCTTAGGATATTATGATGAGAAAAGAGAACAGATGCGTGAACCTGACCTGCTACAAGATCAAGGTCGATGGCTACGAGATGTCGGCTACGATGGACTGCGCTTGGTACGGCAGTGTGCGCGCGGCGTACGCCGACTTGTTCGCCGCCTTGGTTGCGGCCTATTGGGACAAGCCGACGAACCCGCACTACGGTTTGATAGAAAGGCACACCATAACCTTCCGTCATGACGTGCGGTATGAGGAGGACTTGGGCTTCGACATATACAAGCGGAACTTCGACCTGCTTGACGGCGACGATGTCGTGGACTGCCGCAACGAGAGAGGCGTGTTCAAGATAGTGGACAAGATGCTGCCTGTCATCAAGGCTAAGGATGACGGCCGCCAGTGGTGCGACTATGTCTCGCCCTTGACCGTGGAGATGAAACCCACACGGCGTGTCGTCCACAACTACAACGCACCGTTCAGCATGAACTACGGCAACGAGCTTATAAACTGGCAGATGTCGCTGGCCAATGATGAGCCGTATGGCTACATCTGGCTGCGCTCAGAACGTAAGAAGGAGTATTAATTAAACACAGGTGATATGTACAAGTTAGTAAAGATGTACAGGTACGAGTGCGGCGACCAGACATACGCCGCGCTCACGGATGTCCTCGCCGACTGCGTGAGGCGCGCTACGGCAGGCTTGACAGGGCTATGGACTATCACACGCAGGGAGGTCGTGGCTAAATGTGACGTGACTGGAGTAAAAGGCAGGACTACATTCAGCTTCATCTATAGATGTAACCTGATGCCTTCGTGTATGTTCTTCAATACGGACAGTATGATAAGTAAGGCAATCGATGGTGAGTTTGATGATGACATTACGCATGGCGAAAGCATAAGCACGTTGCAGATAGAGTTTGACCACTTGGATGACGCCGTAACCACATGGCTTAACATCAAGCTGCTGCCAAGCACAGCTATGTGGAACTACTACATAGGTGAGGACAATAGAGACGGATCCGGATCCAACGCCGAGCTCTTGGACTTCATCAAGGTTAAGGACACGAAGGGCGGCAAGCTATGAGGAGGAATTGCGACATGGTAAGGACGCTGTTCCACGAGCTCATGACGAGCGCGTCCAATTTGCAGTGGCAGCTTAAACTGGCCGAGGTCGAGATGTTCAGGGAACTCACGTGTGACGGCCCGCTGAATGTGCCTGACGAGTTCAAGTGGGGCTACCACTACTATGGTGACGGCGGCATGTTGCTGTGCGCCCAGCCAAAGAGGCTGTACCAAGGCCGCGTGACCTGCGTCGACGACGAGGGTAATGAAGTCTGGGTCGGCGAGGAGCGGTGGGCGCCGATGGAGACTGCCATATTATTGGAGCAGCTCATGGCGTACATCGAGGAGACGCAACGCAGGATACGTGAGCACAACGACGCCAATGAATAGTGAGTATATCCTCATAGCTTGGGACGACGAGACACTGGCCCAGGCTTGCACGGTTTACGAGGACGCGTCAGGTAATAGGTATACTATATCAAAAACAATTAAGGCATGATAGATTTAGAGAAGAAGAATGACGATGCCGTCCATCCCGCATGGACGGAGTTCAAGAGGCTGAGCCGCGTGCTCATGCAGCTCAGGGCGCAAAGCCCCGACGACCTCTCCATGATGTTCGAGAATTTCCGTGACGTGGTGCAGGAGAACAGCGGGGACTTCTCGCCCGAGGCGAGGAAGATACTCAACTACTCGGCCGACAGCATCACGCTGAGCAAGTTCGAGTACTACACCACCATAGCCATGCGTGACATCATGGAGTCGAAGAACGCGCAGGTGTCACTGCTTAGCCAAGCTGCCAAGGAATGACGCGGCGTCATCGTATGGGCTGGCGAGGTAGTCAAGCACCAGCCTGTTGGCCGCGTCCACCTTGCTCTTGTTCACGGCCACATATATGTTAGTCACCCTCAGCCCGAGCTTGTGACCGAGGGCGGCTGATATGACGTCGATGCTCACGTCAAGCTCGGCCGCCAACGTAGCCCATGTGTGACGAGCCCAGTACATCGTGAGGTTGTCGCATAGGCTGGGCAGTACTTTCACCATGGCCACGTGCCATGACGCTTTCGTGGCGTACCTCTCGGATATGTCGAGCATACGGCGTGAGCCTTTGTGTTTCCTTATCAAAGCCTCAGCCTCAGGCTCGACCTTTATGTCGAACAAGCCGCCGGTCTTGGAACGCTTGTACAGCAGGCGTCCGTCGACAGGCTTGTCGCTCTTGTACATGTCGACAGGGTTCATGCCTATCAAGTAGAAGGACAGCATGAACATGTCACGCTGGTACGACTGCCTCTCAGTCAGGCCAGCCTTGTCGCGCACCATGCGCAACGCCGTGACCGACAGGTTCCTGTGCCTCGTCGGCTCGGACTTCAGCCTGATACCGGAGAAAGGGTTGGCGTTTGTCAGCCCCTTCTCCCTCGCCCTCGCTATCACGGTTTTCAATGTTGACATATACAGCGACACCGTGTTACGCTTCAAGCCTTTCGAGTCGAGCTCCCTCATCAGGGACTCCACCCACCCTTTGGTAACGTCATCCACATCCATGCGGTCTATGTCCCTGAGTTTGGACAGCGTCCTGCGTGTCGTGGCCTTACGTTTCTTTGTCGCTGATGACGCCGGCTCCGCCATGTACTCATCCCATAGCGAGCCGAGCGTCCTCATCGTGCCGTCGCGGTCCGAGGCCAACAGCCTCGCCGCCTCCACCGCTCTCTTCAAGGACGACGTGTCTATGATCGTCGCCTCCACGTTCCTACGCAGCGAGTTCAGCCAGATGTTAGTCCCGCCCATGGCGCGACCCAGCACCACCTGCGCCTGCTCGTCCCACTGCTTCGCTGTCAGGCTCACGCCTACCGACAGCACCCTCGTCTCAGAGCCTTGACACAGCATCATCTTCAACGGGTACTTGCCGTCAGCCTTCATGCGCCTCTTGTCCAGCCAATATTTAACACTTATCATCACGCCCTCCTTTAACACTACACGCGAATATAGAAATAATTCGCGTGTGATGAAACATCTTTGAAACGTTTTTGAGGATTGTGATGTTGATTAATTGTTAATTGAAAGTTAAAGACAAGATTGCAAGATGAGGTAATAGATTGAATGTCAATAGGAATCAGATTAAGTATCTTTAAGATTTCAAAGACAGTGCAAGAGTGGTTAGGTTTCCATACCGCAAATTTACTCAACATCGCCCGCAACTCCTACGCACATACACCCTGCATGCACCCCAGAAGCATCAACATACTGACGATATACTGACAAAACTACACCGCGGATGCTCCAACATACTGAAACGATACTGACGCAAATACACCCCAAATCCTCCCTCCGCCATCCCGACATCATTACCTCCTCAAAAAAAAACTCATTTTTTCCCCCTTTTCGTTTTGCCGTTTAATATTCTTATTATATTTGCGCAACGAACAGAACAGAACGGCAAGGCATGGCAACCATAAACCTAAAACTCGCAGAAGACCCCAGCACCCCAAAATTCCGACTCCTCGCCGAGGCGGTCAAGAACGCTATCGCAGAAGGCAAACTACGCACAGGCGAGAGCCTGCCCTCAGTAAGCCTCATCTGTGAGCAGTTCAACCTGTCGCGCGACACCGTCTTTAAGGCATACTCACTACTCCGCGAGCAGGGCGCCGTGATGAGCCACCCGGGCAAGGGCTACTACATTGCCGACCACATAACCAAAGTCTTCGTCTTCCTCGACACTTTCAAGGCGTATAAGGAGGTCCTCTACGACAGTTTCTTCCACAATCTGCCGCGCGACGTCATTGCCGACGTCAACTTCCACCACTACAATCCACGCCTATTCCGCAAGCTCATCGAGGACAGCCTCGGGCGTTACAGCAAATATATAATCATGCCCTTCCTGTCTGACGAGACAGAGAAGTTGCTGGCGCGCATACCACGCGAGAAGCTCCTCATCATCGACTGGAACCTCTTCGCCACCATAGGCTCCAACACCGTGTATCAGGACTTCGGCACTGCACTGTCCAACGGGCTGGAGAGCGTCTATGACCGCATCATGAAATATGACTCGTTCCACTTCCTATATCCCGACTACACCTACCACCCCTTCCAGTCGGTCATCAGCTTCGAGCGGTTCTGCAAATTGCACTCCATAAAGCACACCGTGGAGCGCAACCCTGAGGCTCTCGACGTGCAGAAGGGCATCGCCTATATATCCGTCTCCGACCGTATGCTGGGCCGTATCCTCGCCCAATGCCGCCAGAAGGGGCTCACACCGGGTCAGGATGTCGGCATCATATCCTACAACGAGACACCCATGAAGCAGTTCATCGACAACGGCATAACGGTGTTCTCCACTGACTTCGAGAAGATGGGCTCCCTTGCCGCCCAGTTCGTATCGCAAGATAAACCACTTAACGAGTGCGTGCCATCTAAGATGATAGTCCGCTCCTCCCTATAAAAAAATCAACCACAACTAAAACCTTACCACAATGTATCTCCTTGGCGTAGATGTTGGAAGCTCTTCCGTCAAAGCAAGCCTTGTCCAAATAGACAATGGCAAGACCATGTCGTCGGCCTTCTTCCCTAAGTCGGAGGCTAAAATATCAGCCCCTAAGACCGGGTGGGCGGAGCAAGACCCGCAGTCATGGTGGGACTATCTGAAGCAGTCGGTCAATGCCGTGTTGACCGAGGCTAACGCCAAGCCCGACCAAGTGAAGGCCATAGGCATATCGTATCAGATGCATGGCCTGGTATGTGTCGACAAGAGCTACAACGTATTGCGCCCCGCCATAATATGGTGCGACTCCCGTGCCGTGAAGATTGGCGACGACGCGTTCCAGGAGATAGGCGAGGAGACGTGCCTTGGCCATCTGCTCAACTCGCCTGGCAACTTCACTGCCAGCAAGCTCAAGTGGGTCAAAGACAATGAGCCGGAGGTGTTCAGCAAGATCTACAAGATTATGCTCCCTGGCGACTATATAGCTCTCAAGATGACGGGCGAGGCGCATACCACCATCTCCGGCCTGTCGGAGGGCATGATGTGGGACTTCGCCCAAGACGGTATAGCCGACCTGCTGCTCGACCACTATGGCATACCCAAGTCGTTCATCCCCAGCCTTGTGCCGACCTTTGGCGACCAAGGGCGTCTCACCCCCGCCGCGGCTCAGGAGCTTGGCTTGCAGGCAGGCACACCCGTGACGTATCGTGCGGGCGACCAGCCCAATAACGCCCTCTCGCTCAACGTGTTCAACCCTGGCGAGATAGCCTCTACGGCAGGCACGTCGGGCGTGGTATATGGCGTCAATGGGACTGTCAACTACGACCCGTTGTCGCGCGTCAACACCTTCGCCCATGTTAACCACTCGGCCGAGGCCACGCGCCTGGGCGTATTGTTGTGCGTCAATGGCACGGGCATACTCAACTCGTGGCTGAAGCGCAATATATTGCCCGACGCGTCGTATGCCCAGATTAACGACATCGCCGCCGAGGCTCCCATTGGGGCTGGAGGATTGTCGGTGTTGCCTTTTGGCAATGGCGCAGAGCGTATGCTACAAAACAAGGAGGTGGGTTGCCAGTTCTTGGGCATCAACTTCAACGTGCATAACCGCTCGCACATTGCACGCGCGGTGCAGGAGGGCATAGTCTTCTCGTTCCAGTATGGCATAGAGATAATGAAGCAGATGGGCATGACCGTGAACAAGATACATGCGGGCAACGCCAATATGTTCCTTAGCCCATTGTTCCGCACGACCCTCGCCTCGGTGTCGGGTGCGACGATTGAGCTGTATGACACTGACGGCTCGGTGGGCGCAGCCAAGGGTGCGGGCATGGGAGCCGGCATATACAAGGACAACAACGAGGCCTTCGCCTCGCTCGAGAAGGTGTCGGTCATAGAGCCCGACACGAAGAACCAACAGGAGTATCAGGATGCTTACGCTATCTGGCGCAAACGCCTCATGGTGAACATCTAAAAACTAAGCAAGAAAACCAATAATTAACAAGTAAGGGGACGCGGGAGCGCAAACCTCCTCTACGTCTCCGCAAAACGAGATTCAGATGGCAAAAGAGTATTTCGCCAACATTGGCAAGATTAAGTTCGAGGGTGCCGAGAGCAAGAACCCCTTCGCGTTCCGCTACTACGACGCGGAGAAGGTCGTGATGGGCAAGAAGATGAAGGACTGGCTGAAGTTCGCCATGGCATGGTGGCACACCCTTGGCGCAGAGGGTGGTGACCAGTTTGGCGGCGGCACCAAGTCGTTCCCCTGGAACACGAACCCCGACCCAGTGGCAGCGGCCAAGGAGAAGGCCGACGCTGGCTTTGAGATCATGCAGAAACTCGGCATCGAGTACTACTGCTTCCACGATGTAGACCTCGTGAACCCTGACGACGACGTGCAGAAGTACGAGAGCAACATGAAGGAGATCGTGGCCTACCTGAAGAAGAAGCAGCAGGAGACGGGCATCAAGAACTTGTGGGGCACCGCAAACGTTTTCGGCCATAAGCGCTACATGAACGGAGCGTCGACGAACCCTGACTTCGACGTTGTGGCACGCGCTTTCGTCCAGATCAAGAACGCTATTGACGCCACCATCGAGCTTGGCGGCACGAACTACGTGTTCTGGGGTGGCCGTGAGGGCTACATGAGCCTGCTCAACACCGACATGAAGAGGGAGAAGGAGCACATGGCCATGATGCTCACCTTGGCGCGCGACTATGCACGTTCTAAGGGCTTCAAGGGCACGTTCCTCATTGAGCCTAAGCCTATGGAGCCTACGAAGCACCAGTATGACGTTGACACGGAGACTGTTGCGGGCTTCTTGAAGGCGCACGGGTTGGATAAGGACTTCAAGGTCAATATCGAGGTGAACCATGCCACATTGGCGGGCCACACGTTTGAGCATGAGCTGGCGTGCGCTGTCGACAATGACATGCTTGGCAGCATTGACGCTAACCGTGGTGACTATCAGAATGGTTGGGACACGGATCAGTTCCCCATCGACAATTATGAGTTGACCCAGGCATGGATGGAGATTATCCGTGGCGGCGGCTTCAAGGATGGCGGCACGAACTTTGATGCCAAGACGCGTCGTAACTCGACGGACCTTGATGACATCATCATCGCCCACATCAGTGGCATGGACGCTATGGCGCGTGCGCTCTTGTCGGCAGCTGAGTTGCTGGAGAAGAGCCCGTATAAGAAGATGAAGGCGGAGCGTTATGCGAGCTTCGACGCTGGCAAGGGCAAGGAGTTCGAGGAGGGCAAGCTCTCGTTCGAGGATGTCTACGAGTATGGCAAGAAAGTAGGCGAGCCTAAGCAGACGAGTGGCAAGCAGGAGCTCTATGAGCAAATTGTCAGCATGTACTGCTAATCTGTAATGAACCTTGTGGGCCGGTCCTTCGAGCGAGGAGGGCTGGCCCTTTTTTCCCTCTCAACGCAAAGAGTTAATATGCGTTGAGTCTTTTTGCAAATAACAACCCTCATCATAATGACCGACACTATAACCCCAAAGGCCGGGGAGAAGGGCAGTCTTGCTTATCTTACCGGCATTGTCATGGTCGCCGTGCTTGGTGGCCTACTTTTCGGCTACGACACGGCCGTGATATCGGGCGCTGAGAAAGGCTTGCAGGCGTTTTTTCTAAGCGCGAAGGATTTTGTGTATACGGGCTTTTGGCATGGCTTCACGTCGTCGAGCGCGCTTATAGGTTGCATCATAGGCAGCGCGATATCGGGGATGATAGCCACGCGATTTGGCCGTAAGCACTCGCTGTTTGTGGCGGGGCTATTGTTTTTCATTTCCGCCATATTGACGTACGACCCTGAGTTTTTGCTTTTTGAGCATGGCAAGGCGTCGTTCTCGTTGTTGATAGCATTCAACATATACCGTGTTGTTGGCGGCCTGGGCATAGGCTTGGCATCGGCGTTGTGCCCTATGTATATTGCCGAGATAGCACCGACGCGGATACGCGGCACGCTTGTGTCGTGGAACCAGTTTGCGATAATATCGGGCCAGCTTATTGTGTACTTTGTTAATTTCATGATACTTGGCGACCACAACAACCCGGTGATAACTCTTGCGGAGGGTGTGTATAGCGTGTCGCCCGACTCTGACCCGTGGACTATCTCGACGGGTTGGCGCTATATGTTCTTGAGTGCGGCATTCCCTGCGGGTTTGTTCTCGTTGCTTGTGCTGCTTGTGCCGGAGACGCCGCGTTATTTGGCGATGACAGGGCGTGATGAGAAGGCTCTGAGCGTGTTGACGCGAATCAATGGCAAGAGTGAGGCGCAGGCTATACTTGCGGACATCAAGGCTACGGCACACGAGAAGGTGGAGCCTTTGTTTACTTACGGCTACCTGGTGATATTCGTGGGCATTATGCTTAGCGTGTTCCAGCAGGCGGTGGGTATTAACGCTGTGTTGTATTTCGCGCCGCGCATATTTGAGAGCATGGGTATGGGCGACCCGATGAGCCAGACGGTCATGATGGGCGTGGTGAACTTGGCGTTCACGTTGTTCGCCGTGCTGACTGTGGAGAAGTTTGGTCGTCGTCCGCTGTTGATATGGGGTTCGATAGGCATGGCTATTGGTGCCGCGGGCGTGGCGTTGAGCAATGTGATGGGAGACGCGGGGATGCTGCCGGTGGTGAGCATCATGATTTATTCGGCGTCGTTCATGTTCTCGTGGGGACCTATTTGCTGGGTACTTATCGCGGAGATATTCCCGAACACGATACGCGGCGCGGCTATGGCGATAGCTGTGGCGTTTCAGTGGACGTTCAACTTCATTGTGTCGTCGACGTTCGTGCCGATGTATGACATGTCGACGGAGTCGATGCCGAATTTTGGTCATGTGTTCGCGTATGCGCTTTATGGCGTGATTTGCGTGGCTGCGGCGATATTTGTGCTGAAGCTTGTGCCGGAGACTAAGGGCAAGACGCTTGAGGACATGGCAAATCTTTGGAAGAAGAAGTAAGGCGACAGGTTCTTACTTAGTGATTGATGCGGACGTGTGGCGACATGCGTCCGCATTTTGTTTGTGCAAAGAAGTGAGATTTGCAAGAGGTGCGGGCGGTTTTGCATGATTTGTGTACCATTAATGCACGATTTGTGACCGTAGAAAAATTGTTAGGCGATGGGGGACAAATTGTTATTTTGGGGGTGCGGGGAGGGCGAGGCGAGTGTGGGGCGAGCATCGGGTTCAGTATCGTTTCAGTATATGGGGGTGGGCGTGGAGCAGTTTTGTCAGTATATTGTCAGTATCTTGGAGTATTCTCGTAGAAGTTTTGGAGGATATTGGAAGGGTCGGAATGGGGTGAGAAAAAGAGGGGCGCAGGGTGTTTTATATCGAATATTATACTTACAATGGACATGAGGAGACTGCTTGGGGCTATTGCGCAAGAACTCAACTTATTAGTAGTGCGCAGGATAGCGATAAATTCGAGGCTCGGCTATGCGTATTGAACATCTTTTGCTAAATTTGTCTCCAAACAAATCATCCACTATTGTATAACCATGGACATCTTCAAGAAGATAGACGACACCCGCGGGGGTGCGTTGGGCAAGTATCAGGAGGTGGCGCACGGGTATTTTGCCTTCCCGAAGCTTGAGGGGGAGATAGACCCGGTGATGCGATTTAGGGGCAAGAAGGTGCTCAACTGGAGCATGGAGAATTATCTTGGCTTGGCCAACGATCCTGAGGTGCGGCAAGCGGATATGGCGGCGGCTCAGCAGTGGGGGCTTGGCTACCCTATGGGGACAAGGATCATATCGGGTCAGACGACGACTCACGAGGAGTTGGAGGACACGGTGGCGCGCTTCATGGATACTGAGGACGCCTTCGTGGTGAACTTTGGGTATCAGGCGATGGTGTCGGCGATAGACACTTTGTGCAACCGATATGACGTCATAGTGTATGACTCGCTCGCCAACGCGTCGATCACGGATGGGATATTGCTGCACAGGGCGAAGGGTGGCAAGTGTTTCGTGTACACACATAATGATGTTGAGAACCTACGTAAGAAGCTGTCGCTGGCACGGAGCTATATAGCGCGGGAGTCGCACGAGGGTGGGATAATGGTGGTGACGGATGGTGTGTTTGACACTGCGGGGGATGTGGCTCCACTTGACGAGATTGCGGCGTTGAAGTCGGAATATGATTTCGCCCTTCTTGTGGACGATGCGCATGGATTTGGGGTGCTGGGTGCTAATGGTCGTGGCACAGCTGAGAAGTTTGGCGTGTCGGACAAGGTGGACTTGATATTCGGGTCGTGTGCCAAGGCGCTTGCCGGGATAGGTGGGTTTATCGTGGGCAAGGAGAAGATTATCAACTATTTGCGCTATAATATGCGCTCACAGATATTTGATGAGTCGTTGCCGTTGGCTATGGTTATAGGGCTTCAGAAGAGGCTTGAGATAGTCAAGAGCCAGCCTGAGCGTAGGGAGAAGCTGTGGGAGGTGACTAACGCGTTGCAGAGCGGGCTGCGTGGGGCGGGGTATGACCTTGGGCCTACGCAGAGCGCGATCACGCCGGTTTATATACACCCGAAGAATGCCGTGGACGCAGAGGCCACGGAGAGCGGGCTATCGCCCGATGACAGCGCGATAAACGCGGCACTTAACCTTGTGATGGATATGAGGGAGAACTATGGTATATTCTGCACGATAGTTAAGTATCCGGCGGTACCTCCGGGGACGTTGATGGTGCGCTTCATGCCTACGGCGAGCCACTCGTTGACAAATGTGGAGTATACGGTGCGGAGCATGGCGGAGATGAAGAAGAAGTTGGACGAAGGGGCGTATGACAACCAGACATTGTTGAAGTGACACGCCTTGCCGCCGCCACGCTTATTGTCGGTTTGCCGTTCGCCGTGTTGGGACAGGAGGCGGCGTCGTATAACCATTTGCTTGGGGTGTCGTGTGGCGCGGGGCATATATTCCAGACTAATGACTTCGTCAGGGGGGATAATGGTGGGGGTAGGCGTATGAGTGGTGGGGCGTTGTTGCGGCTTGAGTATGGGTGGCAGACGTATGGCGTGAGGGATTGGGAGATGGCTCATAGGCTACCGTCGTTTGGTGTGGGGTTGGGTGCGACGTGGCTTGACAATAGTGAGGAGGTGGGTAGGCCGGTGTCGGTGTATGGTTTTTATAACGGTGTGTTTGGGAGGTGGGGTAATGGGGCGTTGAGGTATAGGATAGAGGCGGGTGTGGCTATGAACTGGGAGGCGTATGACTATGTGGCTAATCGGCAGAACATTGCCATAGGGTCGAAGGTCACGGCGCATGTGGCGTTGGGTGCGGAGTATGCGTATACGATAGCTGACCAGTGGGTGTTGAGTGTTGGGGCGGGGGTCAACCATTTCTCTAATGGTGCGGTGCGTAAGCCTAATAAGGGGTTGAATATGCTCTGTGGTCAGGTGAGAGTGGCATATTTGTTGAGTAGACAGAAGATGCCCCCTACCCTACCTGAGGTAGACAAACCTAAGGGCAATGAGATAGACCTTACCGTGGGGTATGGGCTTAAGCGGTTTGAGGTGGACACGTGGGAGACGAATGTGGCAGACCACTATGATGTTGGGGCGCGTTATAATGCTGTCACGTTGCAGGGCACGTATCTGCACAGGTATAGTCAGAAGGGGAAGTATGGGGGTGGGTTGCAGGTGCTGTATGACGACTTCATGGGTTCGAGGGTCAAGCGGGATGGTCATGGGCGTGCCGTGGTAAGTCGTGGCAACCTGACAAAGCGTATCGCGTTGGCTGCCATGGTGGCTCATGAGTTCTGTATAGCTCGTATGGCGGTGGTGACGCATGTGGGGTGTTACCTGTATCGTCCGACGTTGGAAGACCGTGAGCAGGTCAAGAAGAAGTTGTTCCAGCGTGTGGGGTTGAAGTATACATTGCCATGCAACCTTCATGCGGGGGTCAACATATATGCACACAAGCTCTCTGTGGCGGACTTCATAGAGTGGAACGTTGGTTATAGTTTCCATCTCAGGGGGTCGTCGCGGCAGTAGCCATCTACATAACACGATGCAACTTAAAGGCAAACATATCCTTGTGGGCGTCACGGGCGGCATAGCGGCCTATAAGACACCGTATCTCGTGCGGGAGTTCGTACGACGTGGGGCGGAGGTCAAGGTAGTCATGACACCTATGGCACGCCAATTTGTCACACCCTTGACCCTTGCCACGGTCAGTCGTAATCCTATTGTGGTAGACTTCTTCGACCCTGAGAATGGACAGTGGAACAGTCATGTGAGCCTGGGTATATGGGCCGACGCGTATGTCATAGCCCCTGCCACGGCTAACACCCTTGGTAAGATGGCCAGTGGGATAGCCGATAATCTGCTGTTGACTACATATCTGTCGGCGCGTTGCCCGGTGTTCGCCGCTCCTGCCATGGACCTTGATATGATGGCTCATCCTGCCACGGTGCAGAATCTTGCCACGTTGCGCGGTAGAGGTTTGCACGTCATAGAGTCGGCCGAGGGTGAGTTGGCCAGTGGGTTGTCGGGTAAGGGTCGTATGGCAGAGCCGGCTGATATAGCATTTGCGGTGGAGTCGTACTTCGCTCGTGAGGAGGGTAGCATGCGTGGGCTAAAGGTATTGGTTACGGCTGGTCCTACGTATGAGAAGATTGACCCTGTGCGTTTCATTGGTAATTACTCGAGTGGCAAGATGGGGTATGCCATAGCGGAGGAGTTGGCGTCACGTGGGGCGGAGGTGTCGCTCGTGTCGGGGCCGGTGAAGGTTGTGGCGCATAGCACGAATATCACGGTGCGTAGGGTGGAGAGTGCCAGGCAGATGCTTGATGCTGCACGTGAGGCGTTTCCGCAATGTGATGCGGCGATAATGACGGCTGCTGTGGCCGACTTTGCCCCTGCCACCATGGCCGACCAGAAGATTAAGCAGCACGACGCCATGACTATAAACCTCGTGGCAAATCCCGATATAGCTGCCGAACTGGGCAAGATGAAGACCACGGCGCAGACCATAGCGGGCTTCGCACTCGAGACGAATAACGAGATGCCCAACGCCCAAGCCAAACTCGCCAAGAAGAATATGGACTTTATAGTCCTCAACTCGCTGGCCGACAAGGGGGCGGGATTCATGACCGATACTAACAAAGTGACCATCATAGAGAGCAACGGCACTACTACCCCCTACCCTCTCAAGTCGAAAGCCGACGTGGCGATAGACATTGTCGACACCCTCGAGCGTATCATCTCCTCAAAACATACCAACTAATGAAACACATCGTCATTCTCATACTCCTCGCACTAAGCATCAACGTGGCGGCGCAAGAGTTGCAGTGCAGCGTCAGCGTGTCGTCGGCATCGGTGCAAGGCACGAATAAGCAGATATACGAGAATATGCGCACGGCAATACAGGACTTCCTGACCGCCCAGATATGGACTACCGACAAGTTCGAGTCTCGCGAGCGCATAGAGTGTAACCTGAACTTCAATATCACGACGCAAGTGTCGAGTAACGAGTTCAAGGGGACATTGACTGTGCAACTACGTCGTCCCGTATGGGGTTCGGCCTATACCACTACCCTACTCAACATGGAGGACGACGACATACAGTTCCGCTATAACGAGGGTCAGCCGCTCATCTACAATCCCACGACCTACGATCAGGATAACCTCGTGCCTCTCATAGCCTTCTACGTCAACTTCATGCTCGGACTGGACTACGACAGTTTCTCGCCCAACGGTGGCTCAGCCTTCTTCACCCAGGCGCAGAACATAGTCAACCAGGCGCAGAGCTCCACCTTCACAGGATGGAAGTCCTTCGACGGCACAAGCAACCGCTACTGGCTCATAAACAACGCTATGGACGAGAACCATAAGACGTTCCACCAGCAACTCTACGTATACCATCGACAAGGACTCGACCAGATGGCCGACAACTTCGAGAACGCCCGACAAGCCATCTACGAGTCGCTCGACAAGATAAAAGACATACGACGCAAAGTGTCACGCAACCCCTACCTGCTCAACCTATTCTTCACGGCCAAGAGCGACGAGATAGTCAACATATACAGCGAGGCCCCACAGATAGAGAAGTCACGCATCAAGGAGGTACTCCAGACTGCCGACCCTGCCAACATAAGCAAATACAACAAGTTGTAACCCACTATGCTGAAACAGCTCACAATACAGAACTACGCCCTCATAGAGCATACCGAACTCGACCTTGCGGAAGGCATGTCAGTCATAACGGGCGAGACAGGCGCAGGCAAGTCCATTATGCTCGGGGCATTAGGACTACTCCTCGGCCAAAAAGCCGACATACAAGTGTTACAGGACAAGGCTAAGAAATGCGTCGTAGAAGCCACCTTCGACATCGCCCCCTACGCCCTGCAACCACTATTCGACGAGGCCGACATCGACTATGCCGACGAGACCGTCATACGCCGCGAGATACTCCCATCGGGCAAGAGCCGCTCCTACGTCAACGAGACCCCTGCCAACGTATCCTTCCTCAAAGACCTCGGCACAAGGCTCATCGACATACACTCCCAACATCAGAATATGCTCCTCAGCCAGACGTCATTCCACCTCGACGTGGTAGACTCTATGGCAAAGACAGCCGACGACCTGACGCAATACTCCACCGCCTACGCCGCCATGAGGGCAGTAGAGAAAGAGCTGAACGACCTCAAAGCCCTCAACGCATCACAGGCCAAAGAACTCGACTACGACCGACACCAGCTAAAAGAACTGGAAAACGCTAAACTGAAAGACCCCCACGAACTCGAGACTCTCGAACTACAACAGGAAGCGCAAGACAAGGCCGAAGACATCAAACAGAGCGTATCAAGCGTCATAAACGCCCTCGACACCGACGACACCGGCATTGTTAGCCAACTCGCCGACGCAGTACGCTCCATCGAACATATAGCCCAATACCTGCCACCCGACACCGACATTGCCTCACGACTCGAATCAGCACGTATCGACCTCGAGGACATATCCCACACCCTCCAGGACTTCGCAGAGAACGTGGAGTTCGACGCCGACGAGCTACAACGCCTCACCGACCGTCTCAACCTGCTCAACAACCTCACTCAAAAGCACGGCGTAAGCACCGTAGCCGACCTCATAGCCCTACGCGACAACCTCGCCAAGAAAGTAGCCTCAGTAGACAACTTCGACGAGCAACTACACGATCTCACCCAACGCCTCGACCATGCCAAGGCCATAGCTCAATCCCTGGCCGACAAACTGACCGAGAAACGTACTGCCGTGTTCAACGCCATAACCAACTACGTAGCCTCACAACTCCGCGAGATGGGCATGACCAACGCCAAATTCGTGATAAGCCACAAGTCCGTACCTCTCTCACCCACCGGCCAAGATGAGGTACGCTTCCTATTCGCAGCCAACAAGAATGCCGACCCCACCGATATATCCAAGGTCGCGTCAGGCGGCGAGATGAGCCGCGTCATGCTCTCCATAAAGTCCCTACTCTCCAACTCCAAGAACCTCCCCACCATAATATTCGACGAGATCGACACCGGCGTATCAGGCGACGTAGCCAACAAGATGGGCCGCATAATGGCCGAAATGGCTCACCACATGCAAGTACTCGCCATAACCCACCTCCCACAAGTGGCCGCCTGTGGCGAACGGCAATACCGCGTATTCAAGGAAGATACCCCCGACCGTACCATCTCACATATCGAACTTCTCAACGCCAACGAACGCATCACCGAAATAGCTAAGATGCTCAGCGGCGCCACAGTGACCGACACTGCCCTCGCCAACGCCAAAGAACTGCTCGCAAACGCTAAATAAACCTATAACACCATGATTAAGAGATTACTTTGCGTGGCACTCGCCACACTCGCTCTCGCCATCTCCTCTATGGCCGAGAACAAGGAGGACCGCAAACTCAACGACTCCTTCTCCACCATCGAGGTCACCAAGGGCGTAAACGTCCTACTTGTCCAATGCGACAAACTGGCTCTCGAAATACTCACCGACGGCGGCCCGACATCCGACGTCGAGACTATCCTCAACAACGGCACCCTGACCGTCAAGATGAAGAGGAAAACCTCCTGCACCGCCGCCCAAGTCACGGTCTACTTCAAGGACTTGGAGCATATCATCGTCAAGCGCGGCGCAACGCTCAACACCCCATGCCTATTCAAACGCGATGGCTCCCTCTCAGTCGACGTGGGTGCGCAAAGTAAGGTGGAACTCGATATCGAGGTAGACGAACTTACCGTCGATGGCAACACCTGCAATGTCGACGTAACAGGCAAGTGCAACAAGCAAACGGTCAAACTATCCGGCGTAGTCGGCTCCGCCACATACAGTGCCATCACATTCGATTCTAAAGTGGCCGACGTTAAGGTCATTTCTGCCAATGCCGAGGTCATGTTCTCCGACTCGCTGATCGCCGAAGCCATCAACGGCACAATCAAGTATACTGGCGACCCCAACCAAGTGCAAAAGACCGAGAAAGCCAAGGGCGAGGTAATAGAATACTAACCCACACATCCCACACTCATCGAGAGATCCCACACTCCACGGGGTCTCTCTTTTTATACCCCCAACGCAAGTAATTGTTAAATTATTACTACCTTAGCGTAAACTCATTTAAACATAGTACCAATGACCAACCTGAGAAACCTTCTCATCGGCGCGATTGCCACGCTCACAGTGGCATCATGCGCATGCCCCGAGCAGCAAACTGCCTGCCAACCTAAGTGCGACAAGGGCAAAGCTATCGTCGAGACCCTCATGAACCGCCGCAGCATCCGCAAATACAAGCCCTGGACTGTCGGCCGAGACACCGTCAGGACTATCGTAGAATGCGGCATCAACGCCCCAAGCGGCATGAACAAACAACCCTGGCAAATACGCATCGTCGACAACAAGGCCGCCATCGACTCCATAACAGCCATCTGCCGACGCTCCGACCCTCGCATGGCACAAGACTCCACAATGGTCACAATGTTCCGCAACGCCTACACCGTCATATTCGTTGCCGCCGAGAACGGTGCCGCGCTCGACTGTGGCATTCTCGGCGAGAACATGGTCATCGCCGCACAAGGTATGGGCCTCGGCACATGCTTCCTCGGCGGCCCTATACACTTCCTCCTCAACAACCCCGAGGCTAAACCTTTCCTCGACAAACTCGACATCCCCGAAGGCGCGCAACTCGTCTTCGCGCTCGCCCTCGGCTACCCCGACGAATCCCCCGAAGCCAAGCCGCGTGACCTCTCCAAATTCAAATTCATCGACTAACCACCTCCCATCATCCCCGACGACTCACCTCGCCGGGGATATTTTCACCACCTCACCACTCCCCTACCCCACCCTTCCAATATCCTCCAAAACTTCCACGAGAATACTCCAAGATACTGACAATATACTGACAAAACTGCTCCACGTATACCCCAATATACTGAAACGATACTGAACCCGATGCTCGCCCCGCGCCCCGCAAACCCTCCCCACACCCCCAAAATAACAATTTGTCCCCCATCCGCTAACAATTCTTCTACGGTGCACAAATCACGCGAATAGCATACACAAATCACGCGAATACACTCCTGTCCACCTTCTTCCGCCCACCACCCTGCCCAAACGTTAATTTACACGACAAAAAAAGGGGGACACCCTCAGGCATCCCCCTATATCAATTTTCGCCTGTCAGACGTGTCTACTAATTGATGTAGTACTCAATCTTCTTAAGCAGGTTCTCAACAGTGACAATCTCAAGGAACGAGGTGCCGCCGCCAATACCAAAGCTGCCGCCAATATAGGCCACGAGGTCGCCCTTGTTGAGCTCACCCTCATTGAGCAGCTTCTCAACCGTCCTGCGCAAAATCTCGCTCTTGCTCTTACCCTCCTCCACAATCTCGGCGAATACGCCATACGAGAGGGCAAGTTCGCGCGCCACGCGCGGCTCGTATGCCAACGAGTACACAGGTATCGGGCTGCGGAACGCCGCCAGGTAACGTGCAGTCTTGCCAGTGAACGAGTCAGTAATCAACGCCTTGATAGGCAACTCCTTAGTTGCGCCCACGGCAGCCTCGGCAAGGCACGTCGTGATTTCACCCTTCACCTTAGGCACGGGTATATCATTGCGCGAATCCTTCGCATCCTCCGACACGCCAGCAATCTTCGCCATAGTCTGAACAGCCTCGACAGGATACTTGCCGTATGTCGTCTCGCCGCTAAGCATGATGGCGTCCGTGCGATGATAAATCGCATTGGCGATATCAGTAACCTCCGCACGCGTCGGGCGCGGGTTCTTGATCATCGTGTGAAGCATCTGGGTCGCCACGATGACAGGCTTCTTAGCCTCGATGCACTTGCGGATCAGCATGCGCTGAATGAACGGGATGTGCTCAATAGGCACCTCGATACCCAGGTCGCCACGTGCCACCATCACGCCATAAACGCAGTCAAGAATCTCGTCGATGTTGTTCACACCCTCCTGATTCTCAATCTTAGCTATAATCTTGATAGGGCTGTTATGAGCGTCCAATATGTCCTGTATCTCCTTGACGTCCTTCGCGCTGCGCACAAACGAGTGAGCAATGAAGTCCAGCTTGTGCTCAATAGCCCAGAGCACAAAACCCTTGTCCTTCTCAGTGAGCGAAGGCAACTTAATGCTAACGCCCGGCACGTTCACGCTCTTACGGCCATCCTCAATACGACCATTGTTCTCAATAGTGCAAACCAAGTGGTCAGCGTGCTTCTCATCAACATGGAGAGACACCTCGCCATCGTCAATCAGTATCTGCTTGCCCTCCGAGAGGTCGTTCACAAAGCCCTCATACGATACGCTGAGAAGCTCGCTCGATGAATGTTGCTGTGGGTCTCCCTTGACGATGATCTTCTTCCCCGCCTCAAATACTATCGGCTGGTCACAAGGTGTCGTGCGAATCTCAGGGCCCTTGGTGTCTACGAGAATCGCTATCTTGTCAGATACCTCTCGTGTGTTCTTCACGATTCGGCCTATGCCCTCATGGTCCATGTGGGCAGTGTTGCAGCGGACTACGTTCATGCCCGCCTCATGCAACTTGCGGATGAACTCGACGTCACAACGTATATCAGAGATAGTCGTGACGATCTTCGTGAGTTTCTTATTCATCGTTAACGTGTTAATATATTGTCCTTTAGGTTATTTCTTATTCAATACATGGCTACATATAGCCACCACCCCAAGCATATACGAGTCAAGCCCGAACCCAGCTATCGTGCCAAGGCACACCGCCGACAAATACGAGTGGTGCCTGAACTCCTCCCGCTTAGCCACATTCGATATGTGCACCTCCACAACCGGCGTCTTTATCGCCGCTATCGCGTCAGCTATCGCCACCGACGTATGCGTATACCCCCCGGCGTTAAGCACCACGCCATCAACAGCGCCAAAACCAACCTCGTGCAACTTGTCTATAATGCCGCCCTCATGGTTCGACTGGTAATACTCTATCGTGTCAGACGGAAAGTCCGCACGTAGGCTCTCAAGATAATCCTCAAAACCTTTATCTCCGTAAATGCCTGGCTCTCTGACTCCTAAGAGATTGAGGTTAGGACCGTTAATTATGAGTATTTTCATTACTGGGGTATTGCGCGTCATGCCTTGGAGGGGAAGGCACGCCCATTATCATCTGAAAAACGACGCTAAGTTACTAATGTGTAGCTGAATATCGAAATGTATTAATATTAATTATATGAATGTTAATCATATTTTGGAGACCATTAACTTTTACCCTCCCACCCACCACGTCGCAGATATTTTGTTAACTTCGCACTACCTTAACAAGCCATGATATGTGGGAAAAGCATATAGAAGACTTCCGTCAATACCTCAAGCTCGAACGGGGATTGACCGACAACTCCGTGATGGCATACACACGCGATTTGCGCAAACTCACGGAGTGCCTCACCGAGATGGGCAAAGCCGACATAGAGCCTAAAGACGTCACGCCCCAAGACTTCAGCGAGTTCGTCAGCTGGCTCGGCCGTAAGAAAGTGGCCGAGCGCACACAGTCGCGCATCATGAGCGGCGTCCGCACATTCTACAAGAGCCTTATCATCTCCGAGGAGATTGAGGCCGACCCCACAGAATCCGTACAAGCCCCCCGCATAGGCCGCAAACTCCCCACAGTCCTCTCCGTGGCAGAGATAGACGCCATGGAAGAGACATTCGCCAAAGACACCATGGACGGCGTGAGGAACCTCGCCATGATAGAAGTGCTTTACAGCTGCGGCCTGCGCGTCTCCGAGCTTACCAACCTCAGGCTCATAAACCTCCGCTTCTCCAAAGGCTACATCACCGTAGTCGGCAAGGGGCGTAAAGAGCGCATGATCCCCATAGGCGAGCGCGCCAAGAACTGCGTGCTCCGCTACCTGCGCGAGTTTAGAGAAACAGTCGACATCCTCCCGGCCTATCGAGACTACGTCTTCATCAACAAGTTGGGCACCACCATATCCCGCATCATGGTCTTCAACATCGTCCGAGAAGCCGCACAAGCCGCCGGCATAACCAAACATGTCAGCCCGCACACCCTGCGCCACTCCTTCGCCACTCACCTCGTCGACGGCGGCGCCAACCTGCGTGCCGTACAGCAGATGCTCGGGCACGAGTCGATTGTCACCACCGAGATTTACACCCACTTGGACAACACATACCTCAAGACCACACTCTTGGACCACCACCCCTACAAGGGCGACAAGTAGTGCCGTCACGATACGAAATACCCGCGGTACACATTGTGCGCCGCGGGTATTTTGTGCCATGCCGTATGAGGCCAGCCCCTACTGCATCGCCTTGACGGTCAGTTTCAGGGCGAGAAGGCAGATGATGTCGGCCGCCTCGTCCACGCCCAACGAGCTGGTGTTGAGCACGATGTCGTAGTTGGCGGCATCGCCCCAGTGGCGGTTAGTGTACTTCAGGTAGTGGTTGG
This sequence comes from uncultured Marinilabiliaceae bacterium, assembly GCA_964588595.1. Classification (GTDB taxonomy): domain Bacteria; phylum Bacteroidota; class Bacteroidia; order Bacteroidales; family Marinilabiliaceae; genus W3P20-009. The sequence goes on along the minus strand of CAZPPW010000016.1, from coordinate 9,740 downwards.
CGCGGGCTGTGTTGACCTCGTCAATCTTGGCTATCGCCGCCTGCTCCGACAAGTTGTCTTTCTTGGCAATGCGCTTGGCGGCAAAGTCACCATCCGAGAGGATAAAGACGCGTATCAGGTTCTTACGCCCGCGCAACACATAGTCGGCGCATCGGCCAATGATGACGCACGACCCCTGCTGCGCCACATTGCGTATGAAGCGGCTTTGAGCCACGAACAGCTTGTCGTCGGTCGAGAGTATCGTCCCCTTGGGGATGTCGTTCGAGAGTATGAGCGACTCCAGCAGTCGGGCGGTGGAGATGTTCTGCTCGCGCGCCGCAGCCTCCTGTGGCTCTATATCCGCCTCCGACGCCGCATTCTCGAATATGGCACGGTCATACAGGTCGAAATCGAGCTGCTTAGCCACCTTCTGCCCTATCTCAAGTCCGCCACTGCCATATTGGCGCGATATAGTGATGACGAGGGGAGCATCCTCCGCCACCTCCGTCTCCGCATGCTGCGCCTCTTCGGCCGTGGCAAAGCCAAGCAGACGGTCGAGCCAAGCGAGATGCGGCGAGAACACGCGCACCATTATGCCGATATATACCATCGAGACGAGTGTGCCGATGCCTATCATATCCCACCGCCACGTGCCGAAGAAGGCGAAGCAGCACGCTATGGCGATGCCCACAAGGGTGGTGTCGACGGCTATCTTGACCTTGCTGAACTCTATGCCCGACACCTGCGCTATCGCCACCTGAATGCCCTCGCCAGGCATCATGACCGACTTGCACCGCACCTCGCATGCCACGCCAAAGCCCATTATGGTGCCGCCCGCAAACACGAGGAACAAGCCCCACGCAAGTCCACCCGCATCAGCCCCCGCCGCAAGTGGGGCTGTGATTGCCATATTGACATCGAGAAAGACGCTGAACAACGCTCCCACGAGCAACTGAAACAACTGCAACGGCTTATATTGCCTGCGGAGTATTATGACCTGAAGGAGCACGAAGATGGCGTTCATGATGATGGTGTAGCCACCGACGGTCAGGGCGGGAATATGCCACCCGAAAACGGAGACGGACGAGAAACCCGCCACGCTCCACACAAGGGGGGAGACGGATATTGCCGAGGAACCAAGGTTGGAGCGGATGAAGAGGGAGACACCCAGAGACATCACGTAGAGCGCAGCGAGGAGCAAGAGGTGCTGCTTGATGAAGTGTGTAAGTTTAGTGTTCACTGTGGAGGTATGTAATTAGTGGATAGTGGAATAGGCTATCCAGCCGCGAAAGTAAGCAAAAGGGGGGTGGAGCGTAATGGGGTGGTGTGATAATTTGCATAATTTAAGCCGTGGGGGCGACTTTTGTGGAGTTTTTAGTATGTTTGTGAAAAGATAGATTACCATGGGAAGAAAGAAGAAGACGAGCCTCTTTGGGGGCAAGGTGACGTGGGTGTCGATATTGGTGTTCGTGGTGCTGGTGGGGGTGTACGTGTACCGCTATGGGTGGGACGTGCTGCTGCCCGAGACGCAGACGGAGGCCAAGGTCGAGACTAAGGCCGAGGAGACAGCCAAGCTGGGGACGGCGAAGCAGGAGAGCGGCACTAAGACCAACACGGCACGCAAGACTGCGAGCAGCGAGAAGTCGGTGCTGTCGGACGAGAGCCTGCTCCCGGCCTCACGCGCCGACTTGTCGGAACAGATATTACGCAGGAAAGGCTACACGGTGTCGTACAACAAAGACACGCGCAACCCCAACTGGGTGGCATGGACATTGACCGAGGCGCATACGGCGGAGCTGGTGGAGAGGCCTGGCACAAGCCCGTTTCATGAGGATGACGAGGTGCCCGACCCGAAGGCCAACAGGTCGGACTATAAGGGCTCGGGGTGGTCGAGGGGGCATTTGTGTCCCGCAGGCGACTGCCGTTGGGATGAGGATGCCATGTATGAGTCGTTTTTGCTTACAAATATATGCCCACAGGCGGGCAAGCTGAACACGGGCGTGTGGAACCAGATAGAGAAGTCGTGCCGCGAGTGGGCGGTGAAATATGGCGAGGTGATGATAGTGACGGGGCCTATCTACTTCAAGAAGAGCAAGGCCGGGACGATAGGGGAGAACAAGGTTAAGGTGCCCGACGCCTTCTTCAAGGTGGTGCTGGCAATCAAGGACGGCAAGCATCAGGGGATAGGCTTCGTATGCCGCAATGAGGACAAGAACGCCGACGAGGCTGGCACGACAAAGGACGGCAGGAAGCGGTCGAAGAAGGAGCTGTATACGCACACCATCGACGAGGTGGAGAAGATTACGGGCTATGACTTCTATCCCGGGCTGGAGGACAGCATAGAGACGAGTGTTGAGGCATTGGCTGATTATGAACAATGGTAGGATTATGAAAAAGAGCATCGTATACATGATTATGGCGGGGGCACTCGTGTTGACCTCGTGCACGGAGGAGAAGAAGGGGGAGGACGAGAAGAAGGTGGGGAGCGTGCTATTCATTGGCGACTCGATAACCGACGGCGGGTGGGGCAACAGCTGTGGCGACATGCGTCCGTCGGGAGAGCGCAATCATACGGATATGAACCATATCTATGGGCATAGCTACATGATGTTGTGCGCGTCGGCGATACAGAGCGAGTTGCCGGAGAGGGACATAAAGTGCTATAACCGAGGCATATCGGGCAACACGCTGTATGACATGGCGGCGCGGTGGGATGAGGATGCCGTGGCGTTGGGAGCGGACGTGGTGTCGATACTCATCGGGACTAACGATGTGGAGAATTACGTGGGGAGCGGGGATAGCGCGCCGTTCAACTTTGAGCGTTGGGAGGCGACGTACAGGGGGTTGCTCGACACGTTGCGGATGGAGAAGCCTGGGGTGGGGATTGTGTTGTGCAAGCCGTTCGTGGAGAAGGTGGGGTGGCGCGGCGAGGCGGAGAACTATCAGGTGCGAGAGTTCATCATCGGGAGGTTGGGGGATGTCGTGGAGCGCATTGGCAAGGACTATGGGGCTGTGGTGGTGAGGTTTGACGAGTTGTTCCGGACGTTGCGGGCTGTGGCGCCGCGTGCGGACTACTGGATATGGGATGGTGTGCATCCTACGCCGGCGGGTCATAGGCGTATGGCGGACCTGTGGCTTGAGAGGGTGCGTGGCGCTATGGGGTTGTAGGATTAATTGCTATATTTGCGGAGCAAGAAAAAGGAAGAGATTATGGAGTATATCGTCTCGGCGCGGAAGTATAGGCCGGCTGACTTTCAGTCGGTTGTGGGCCAGGGGAGCATTACGCAGACGTTGAAGAACGCGGTGCGCGAGGGTCGGATAGCGCACTCTTATTTGTTCTGTGGGCCACGAGGCGTGGGCAAGACCACATGCTCTCGAATATTCGCCAAGACGATAAACTGCTCCAACTTGTCGGCAGACTATGAGCCATGCAATGAGTGCGAGTCGTGCCGGGCGTTCAACGAGAACAGGTCGTTCAACATACACGAGCTTGACGCGGCGTCGAACAACTCGGTAGACGACATACGGTCGTTGATAGACAGTGTGCGCATACCGCCGCAGATAGGGCGTTACTCGGTGTACATCATCGACGAGGTGCACATGTTGTCGCAGGCGGCGTTCAACGCTTTTTTGAAGACGCTGGAGGAGCCGCCGTCGCACGCGGTGTTCATCTTGGCGACGACGGAGAAGCACAAGATATTGCCGACGATCATATCGCGGTGCCAGGTGTTTGACTTTCACCGTATAACGGTGCCCGATGTGGTGGAATATCTGAAGTATGTGGCGGGGAAAGAGGGCATAACGGTGGAAGACGAGGCGCTGACCGTCATAGGGCAGAAGGCTGACGGGGCGATGCGCGACGCGTTGTCGATATTTGACCAGATTGTGGCCTTCTCGGGGAAGGAGGTGACGTACAAGAAGGTTGTAGAGAACCTGAATATACTTGATTATGAGACCTTTTTCAAGGTGGTGGACGCGATCAAGGAGCATGACTATTTGCAGTCGATGCTGATATTCGACGACGTGTTGCGTAGGGGTTTTGACGCACAGATATTTCTGGGTGGGCTGACGCACCATTTGCGCAACCTTCTTGTGGCGTCGGACGCGGTGTCGGCGGGGCTTCTCGACGTGAGCGGGGCGACAGCGCAGAAATATACGGAGCAGTCGCAAGCGGTGGGCGTGCAGCGCGTCATAGAGTTGATAGAGGCGTTGTCGGCGAGCGAGTTGACATACAGGACGGCGCGCGACAAGCGTCAGCATGTGGAGTTCGCATTGCTACACGCCTGTATGCTTGGGGATCAAAAAAAAAAGTCTTAGCCCAGCTTGAGGCATTAGTCAGGCGTAACAAGGCAAGCGCGGCGCAGGCGGCACAGAGCGCGACGGCAGCTCAGGCGCGCCCAGCGGTGCAGACGCCACAGCCACAGAAGACACAATATTCGTCGGCGGCACAGTCGTCGATCATGGCGGCGTTGCGCAACGTGGAGACCCGCAGCCAAGCGCCACAGACGCCACAGCCCACGGCCTACGCCCCGGCACAGCCCTCGCAACCGTTGCCACCGCTCGACGTGGAGGAGGTGAACGCGGCGTGGGCGAGGTTCAAGGAGTCGTTGCCGGCGAGCGAGATGTACGTGAAATCGTTGATGGACCAGAGCGTGACGTGCTCGGGGAACGTCATACGGGTGTCGATAAAGGACCCGTCGCAGGCGTCGATATGCAAGAGGGATGACCTGCTGCACTTCTTGCGTCATGAGTTGGAGCGTCATGATATTGTGGTAGAGACAGTTATAGACACGGCAGAGGGGGGAGGGCGTGCCACGCCGTATACGTCGATGGAGAAGTTGCAGGCGATGGTGAGCGAGAACGAGTCGTTGCAGAGACTGATCGAGGTGTTTGGGTTGCAGCTTGATTAAGCTAAAAAAAGTTGAAAAAGCGGGTATAGGCATTGCGAGAATAATATTTTTAGTACTTTTGCAACGTCAACCACGGGGGCATCCTCGCAAGGTGTATGACTCGCTAGCTCAGTTGGTAGAGCAATTGACTCTTAATCAATGGGTCCAGGGTTCGACCCCCTGGCGGGTCACGAGAGGGGATGCGTGTGGTTGACGACATGACTCGCTAGCTCAGTTGGTAGAGCAATTGACTCTTAATCAATGGGTCCAGGG
>CAZPPW010000016.1:0-4499 GCA_964588595.1 uncultured Marinilabiliaceae bacterium | reverse complement strand
TTCGACCCCCTGGCGGGTCACCAGTAAAGAGAGACGTTCTTCGGAGCGTCTCTCTTTTGTTTTTGTGTGGTATGGGTGGGGGGGCGTGGTGAGTTTTTCGTGGAAGTTTGGAGGAGGGTTGTAGGTGTGGGACAATGGGTTATGGGATATTTTTGGGTTTTGTTTTTGGGGTTTGATGCTTCATTGATGCTTCAAGTATGCTTCGGGGATGCACTTTTGATGCACTTTTGGAGGAGGTTGGTAGGAGGTTGGTAGGAGTTAGGGGTGTGGGGGTTTGTTATTTGAGTGATTTGGCTTCGACCCATAGTTTGTCCATCTCGGTCAGGGAGAGGTCGGTGATGGATTTGCCCATGGCGGCGGCTCCCTCTTCGATGTGTTTGAAGCGCGTTATGAACTTACGGTTGGTGCGTTCGAGAGCGTCTTCGGGGTTTATGCCGTAGAGTCGTGCGATATTGACGACGGAGAAGAGGAGGTCGCCCATCTCGTTGGTCATCTGCTCGCGGTCGTTGTTTAGCACTTCGGCTTTGAACTCGTTGGTTTCTTCGGAGACTTTGTCCCAGGCGTCGGCGGGTTCTTTCCAGTCGAAGCCTACGCCACGTGCTTTGCCTTGAATGCGGTAGGCTTTGATCAGTGCGGGGAGTGTGGGAGGGACGCCGTCGAGGACGCCGCCTTTGCCGTTGCGCTCACGGACTTTGAGTTGCTCCCAAGTGCAGCCAGCGCCGTCGCCCCCGAATATGGCTGGGTGGCGTTGGATGAGCTTGTCGGAGAGTGTGTCGAGCACGTCGTGGAGGGCGAAAAGTCCTTGTTCTTGCGCTATGAGGGCGTAGAAGGCTACGTGGAGGAAGACGTCGCCGAGTTCTTTGCGCACGTCGTCGATGTTGGAGTCGGCTATGGCGGCGGATAGTTCGTGGGCTTCCTCGATGGTGAGGGTTCGGAGGGAGTCCCAAGTCTGCTTGCTGTCCCAAGGGCATTCGTGTCGTAGTCGGGATAGGACGTGGAGGAATCGTGCGAGACTTTGTGAGAGGTTGGAGGGGAGGGGTTGGATGTTGTCGTCGGGTTGCATGAATATGGTTGTTATGATGGTGTTGCAAAGATAGGGAGAGTTTTGTGGAGGATGTGTGGGGTGTGTGGAAATAGGGTGTTGTGGGGTGATATGTGGGTAAAAAAGCATAACTTCGCATTGAACTCATCAATAGATACATTGGCCGAGAACATAGTAGACAAGTTGATACCTCTCGACGGAGTGGACCTCAGGCAGTTTGCCGGAGCGAACAACGCCAATATCATGCTGTTGCGTCGGGGTAACCCGTCGGTTAACGTAACGTTGCGCGGGACGTGGCTGAAGATAACGGGCGACGGTGACAGTGTTGGGGTGGTGGATCATCAGGTGCAGACATTGCTGGCGTATTATAACGAGCATAACACGTTGCCATCGGAGACGGTGGAGGACGTGCTGGGTGGCAAGCAGGTTAACGTGTTGCCGCAGGATGCGACGATTATCACGTATACCCTTGATGGTAAGCCGATACGGCCGCGTGGAGTGAATCAGCAGCGTTTGGTGGACGCGATAGGTAAGTCGGACATGGTGTTTGCGGTAGGTCCGGCGGGGTCGGGCAAGACGTATGTGGCGATAGCGTTGGCTGTTGGGGCGTTGAAGGCGCGCCAGGTGAGGAAGATAATATTGTCGCGTCCGGCAGTTGAGGCGGGTGAGAAGTTGGGTTTCTTGCCTGGCGACATGAAGGAGAAGATAGACCCGTATTTGCAGCCGTTGTATGACGCGTTGGGGGACATGTTGCCTCAGGCCAAGTTGCGTGAGATGATAGAGGATGGGACGATAGAGATAGCGCCGTTGGCGTTTATGCGCGGCAGGACGTTGTCGAATGCGTTTGTGATACTTGACGAGGCTCAGAATGCCACGATGCAGCAGATAAAGATGTTCTTGACCCGTATGGGTGCCAACTCGAAGTATATCATCACGGGAGACCCGTCGCAGGCTGACTTGCCCGACGCGGCTTGTCATGCGCTGGACAGGACGTGCCGTATATTGCGCGGTGTGGAGGGTATAGAGACGGTGGAGTTCTCGCAGGAGGATATAGTGAGGCACAGGCTGGTGCAGCGCATCGTCACGGCGTTCAGCAAGGCGGAGAGCCGGAGTAAGTAGGTAAGATAAAAAACTAACATATAAAACAATGAGCACAGCTGTTACAACCACTGAGTTCCACTTGCCGGGTCAGAAGAGCCTGTATCATGGCAAGGTGCGCGACGTGTATAACATCAACGACAAGTATCTGGCGATGGTCGTCACTGACCGTATCTCGGCGTTCGACGTGATATTGCCGAAGGGGATACCGTATAAGGGTCAGGTGTTGAACCAGATAGCGGCGAAGTTTCTTGACGCCACGCGGGACATCGTGCCTAACTGGAAGGTTGCCACTCCCGACCCTATGGTGACGGTGGGCAAGAAGTGCGAGCCGCTGAAGGTGGAGGTCATCATACGCGGTTATATCACTGGCTCGGCGTGGCGCGAGTATAAGGCCGGGGCGCGTGAGATATGCGGTGTGAAGTTGCCCGAGGGGTTGCGTGAGAATGAGAAGTTCGCGGAGCCTATCATCACGCCTACCACTAAGGCTGACGAGGGACATGACATGAACATCTCGAGGGAGGAGATAATACGTCAGGGGCTTGTGTCGAAGGAGGATTGGGAGAAGATAGAGGGTTATACGCGCCAGCTCTTTGCCCGTGGCACGGAGATTGCGGCAAAGCGTGGGCTTATACTTGTGGACACTAAGTATGAGTTTGGCAAACTTGGCGACGAGATAATCCTTATTGACGAGATACATACGCCAGACTCGTCGCGCTACTTCTATGCCGAGGGCTATGAGGAGCGTTTCGAGAAGGGTGAGGCGCAGAGGCAGCTCTCGAAGGAGTTTGTGCGTCAGTGGCTTATAGACAACAACTTCATGGGTCAGAAGGGCCAGGTTGTGCCAGAGATGACCGACGAGAAGGTGAAGGAGATATCGGACAGGTATATCGAGCTGTATGAGCACATCACGGGTGAGACGTTTGTCAAGGACCAGAACGCTGACCCGGCGAGCCGTATAGAGCGCAACCTCAAGTTATTCCTTGAGCAGGAGTAAATAGCAGAGACCTCTCGAATCAAGACAGAAGGGGCGAGCCTGGTTAGACTCGCCCCTTTTAGTGTGTGTATGCGTGTTGTTAGAACTTCTCGTCGTGGACCTTATCCCAGGGTAGACGGTCGTCGGAGTATGGGCGATGGGATTCGTCGGGATGTCCGATGGCGATTATGGCGACTGGCTCGAGGTCGTCGGAGGGGACGTTGAGGAGTGGTTTGAGAACGTCCTTGGCCATTGTGCCGTTGGCGAGGCCACGTGCGCGGAGTTGTACCCATGTCGCGCCGAGATTGAGGTCGGCGGCTTGTAGGAGGAGGAAGGAGGCGGCGATGGAAGCGTCCTCGAGCCATATATCGGTTATGGACTTATTGCCGAACACGACTATGGCGAGTGTGGCGCCCTCAACGAAGGTTGCGCCATGCTCCTTGCATACGGAGAGGGCCTTGATGGTCTCTTTGTCTTGGATGAAGACGAACTCCCAGGACTTGCAATTCTTGGAGGTCGGCGAGGATAGGGCGGCACGTTTGAGCTGCTTGATGTCGTCGGGCGAGACGGGTTCGGAGGTGAACTTGCGGCAGCTTCTGCGCTCGGCTATGAGTTGTGCTATGGTATTCATTTGTTACTCTGTTGGTTTATCGTTGGTGTTGGCGGCCACCTTGTTGGCGTTGCGCTTCTTGATGAAATGCCTGATGACGAAGAAGAGGATAAGGGCGAGGATGAGTACGCCGCAAATGACCTTCAGTTCGTCGTTGTATTTGGTTACGGTGGAGAGCATTTCGTCTTTAGACATGGCGGACTCGAGGAAGTAGCCTGCCGCGGCGAGTATGGCGTTCCAGATGCCTGCGCCGAGGGTGGTGTAGAAGAGGAATTTGCCGATGTGCATCTTGACGAGTCCTGCGGGGATTGAGATGAGTTGCCTTACGGCGGGAATCAGTCGGCCGATAAAGGTGGATATGGCACCATACTTCTCGAAGTACTTCTCGGCGTGCTCTACTTTCTCACGGTCGAGCAGGCAGATGTGACCAAACTTACTGTCGGCGAACTTGTAGACCACGACACGTCCGAGGGTGCGTGCGAGAACGTAGTTGATGATAGCCCCGAGGTCGGCACCTATTGTGGCGAATAATACCACGAGGAACACGTTCATGTTGCCATCGGCTGCGGCCATATAGGCGGCAGGTGGCACAACGATTTCGGATGGGAAGGGGATGAATGAGCTCTCGATAGTCATGAGTAGCGTGATGGTCCAGTAGTTAAGGTTGTCGAGACACCACGCGATAAAAGATACGTCTTCCACTTTGTGTTTGTTAATGTTACGCCCGCAAAGATACGACAAAAAGATTGCATCTGGAGGGAGGAAGAGAGGGG
>CAZPPW010000015.1:0-33939 GCA_964588595.1 uncultured Marinilabiliaceae bacterium | reverse complement strand
CCCCCAAAAAAAATCAGGGCCGACATATCTCACGACATGCCAGCCCCCTTGGTTACTTTAGTTTTGTCAAATATACAAGTGTAACTATGAGCAAAAACACCCATTTCCCCACCCCAATGTTCCCCTCGCAAACCTTAAAGGATAAAATCACCCATACTCACCTCAAGTCCTCACAAAACGTGAGCTACCTCTTCACCCCACTATCGCCCTATACTTAGGCACAAGTGCCTTCATTATACACCACGCCACAACGTACGTCACAGCGCAAAGGCAGAAAACAATCATATAACCAGCCTCCTTACCCTCAAAAGAGAGGAACTGCATAGCGGGACGGAGATATTCAGCACCAGCATCAAGAAGCGAACGACTCATCTCAACCTCCTGACCATTCACCACCGTAGTGCCAGCCGCATACGAGAATAGCATGCCCGAACCTTTGTTGATAAGGAATGAGCCAATGCCGCCAAGTGTCGTGCCAATACCCGTTATTGTGGCGATAGTAGATTTGGGAAACATATCGCCAATAGTAGAATATAGGTTGGCCGACCATGCCTGATGCCCCGCACCAGCAAGACCAATGATTATCGCCGGCCACCAAGGCGAGAGTTGCCCAAGAGGTTGAGCGAAGAGTGCCAAAAGGGGAAAGCAGGCAAAAATGAGCATAGCGCGCATACGACCCGTATAAGGCTCCATAGCACGGCGTTCAACAAGATATTTAGGCAAATATCCTCCACCAATGGATACTATTGTGACGATGGCGTAAAGAGTCGATATAAGGGCTATGGCAAGTGGCGAACTCGACGGAAGCCCATATTGGTCAGAGAAATAAGCAGGTGCCCAAAACAGGTAGAACCACCACACGCCATCAGTAAAGAATTTACCAACTATAAACGACCATGTCTGCCGATAACGCAAGCATTGCCAGAAACCTATACTACGCTCTCCCCCACCCTCCTGAGTGTCTGCCGCGTCGTCGTCCTGATTTACGTATGATAGTTCGGCGGCATTGACGTGCTTAGACTCCGATGGCTTATCGTAGACTATATGCCAAAACGCCATCCACACGAAACCCATACCACCTATAATGATGAATGCCGCCTCCCATCCACACGCCTCAGCAAGCAGTGGTATCGTGGCAGGTGCGGCAAGCGCGCCAATAGAGGCTCCCGCATTAAAGATGGATGTGGCAAAAGCACGGTCTTTCTTGGGGAAGTATTCGGCAGTGACCTTAATTGCCGCAGGGAAGTTACCCGCCTCACCAAGGGCAAGTATCATGCGGCATCCAAGAAACAAGTATACACTGACCGTCGCCACGGCAAGAGCCGCCCCCGACCCCGCCTGTATGGCACGCAACGCGGCATGGTCCCCTATCCCCTCAATACTCATCGCCGCCCATCCACATGCGGCATGCAAACATGCGCCAAGCGACCACACGAATATCGCAATGAGGTAACCACGCTTAGTGCCCATCCAGTCGATAAACTTCCCCGCAAACAGGCAAGCTATGGCATAGAAAATAGAGAATGCCCCGGTGATAGTGCCATAGTCACTGTCCGTCCAATGGAAATCCACGGCAATAAAGTCCTTCCACGTCAAGGAGAGTACTTGCCGATCCATATAGTTGATGGTCGTGGCCACGAAGAGGAGCAGGCACACCACCCACCGCCAGTTCGTCATTCTCGTCTTTGTCATAGCTAATATATCTTATAGTCAGTTATTTACGGGCTTGGGCTATCACGTCAAGGCACTCACGGCACTTATTAGTCACATACGCCCAGTCATGCGCCGCCACCTTGTCTTTAGGAAATAGTTTAGATCCCATGCCCACGCAAAACACACCCGCCGCAAACCACTTCTGCAAGTTTTCAGCATCGGGCGACACGCCACCCGTCACCATCACCTTAGTCCACGGCATCGGGGCGAGGATTCCTTTCACCATATTAGGCCCATACACATCACCAGGAAAGAGCTTTGTAATGTCGCACCCAAGTTCTTGCGCCCTGCCCATCTCACTCGCCGTGCCGCAACCAGGGCAGTACGGGACGAGGCGACGGTTGCACACAGGTGCTATGTCAGGGTTGAACAGAGGCCCCACAACAAAGCATGCGCCCATCTGTATGTAGAGCGCAGCCGTGGGAGCATCAACCACCGACCCCACGCCCATAGCAAGCTCAGGGCACTCCACGGCAGCCCATTTCACCAACTCGCCAAACACCTCATGCGCGAAGTCGCCACGATTGGTGAACTCAAAGGCACGAACTCCACCATCGTAGCATGCTTTGACCACATCCTTGCACACCTGGAGGTCAGGGTTATAAAACACAGGCACCATGCCCGTCGCACCTATCTTAGAGAGCACGGACAGCTTATCAAATCTTGCCATATAGATGATTGTTTTATGAGATTAACGTGATACTCTACCCGATGCGTCACCCTTCATCAGGTTCTCCACTTCGGCCACAGTGACGAGGTTAAAGTCACCATATATAGTATGCTTTAGGCATGAGGCCGCAGCCGCAAAGTCAAGTGCTCGCTGGTCATCATCAGGGTAAGATATGAGGCCATAAAGCAGACCGCCCATAAAGGAGTCGCCACCGCCCACACGATCCACAATATCGGTTATGTCGTAGCGCCGACTGACTTTGAGCGAACCTTCAGAATACAGCACACCGCCCCACGTGTTGTGGTTGGCATTGATTGCGCCACGCAACGTTATGACCATCTTCTGGCAACGTGGGAAATGCGACATCATCTGCTGGCACACACTCTCAAACTGTGCCTCATCGACCTTACCCTGGGTGCGTGCCGCGTCAAAGTCTTTCGGCTTTATGCCAAACACTTTCTCACAGTCCTCCTCATTGCCAAGTATCACGTCGGCATATTCCACGAGCGAGGGCATGACCTCAGAGGCCAACTTGCCATATTTCCATAGATTCTTGCGATAGTTGAGGTCGCAAGACACCTTGACCCCAAGCTCTTTAGCCACCTTGAGAGCCTCAAGGCACACATCTGCCGCACCTTGCGAGATGGCAGGGGTGATGCCCGTCCAATGAAACCATTGGGTCCCCGCAAGAACCCTATGCCAGTCAACCATGCCAGGCCTAATCTCCGCTATGGACGAGCCAGCCCTGTCATATATCACCTTCGATGCGCGCGCCACGGCTCCAGTCTCCAAGAAATAGATGCCAAGGCGATTGCCACCAGTGACGATGTTATCTGTTCCCACACCATGAGCACGAAGATCCGCAAGGCATGCTCGCGCTATATCATTGTCAGGCATACGAGTAACGAACTGCGTGTCGATGCCATAATTCGCAAGCGAGACTGCCACATTAGCCTCGCCACCGCCAAATGTGGCAGTGTACTCCTTCGCCTGCGAGAATCGCAAATAGCCCGGTGTGGCAAGCCGAAGCATAATCTCACCAAAAGTGACAACCTTTGCCATGATATTGTGTCTTAGATGTTTATACTAAAAATCAAAATAGCTCTTCGCATTGTTATAGCAGATGTCGGCAACCATCTGGCGCACACGCTCCCTCTCATAGCCTTCGTAGGGCACCTCACCTGCCTCAATGTCAGCGCCTATCATGTTACACAACACCCTGCGGAAATACTCATGCCTGGGGTACGAGAGGAAGGAACGTGAGTCAGTGAGCATACCCACAAAACGACTCAGTAGACCTTGCAGGGAGAGCGCGTTCATCTGCTTCTGCATGCCATCCTTCTGGTCAAGAAACCACCACCCCGCACCCCACTGCATCTTGCCTGGCACAGTCCCGTCTTGAAAATTGCCTATCATAGTGGCCACCATCTCATTGTCGGCAGGGTTAAGGTTGTATATAATAGTCTTGGGCAGACAACCATTAGTATTCAGCCGGTCAAGGAAGTGAGCCATAGATTGGGCTGTGAGGCTCTGACCAATAGAGTCATGACCCGTGTCCGCTCCTTTGGTTTGAAACATCTTGGTGTTAGTGTTGCGCAACGCCCCATAGTGGAACTGCTGCACCCATCCAGACTCATTGTCAAGGCGCGCAAAGAAATCAAGCATTGCGCTCTTGAACACTCGCACCTCATAATCGTCAAGCTGCGCACCATCCCGTATCACCTTCTGGAATATCCGCTCTACCTGATTCTCCGTGTAATCCTCACCATAAAATTCCGAGAGCCCATGGTCCGACAGCTTGCATCCCATAGTCTCAAAGAAGTCATGACGTTTGCGAAGTGCGGAAAGGAATGATTGCATATCCGATATATCAACCTCGGAGACCTCAGCAAGCCGCGTCAGGTAATGCACGAAAGAAGCACTATCCTCAACAGCCATAGCCTTGTCAGGACGCCACGTCGGGAGCACTTTGCACTCAAACCCGCTTTCACGTATCTCCTTATGCCAAACGAGTGTGTCAAGAGGGTCGTCCGTCGTGCATACAACCTCCACCCCGTAATGACGCATAAGACCACGGGCGGTCATATCGGGGTCATGTCGCAGCATGTCGTTGCACTTGTCGTAAATCTCCTTGGCGGTTTCAGGATTGAGGAGCGTGTCTATGCCAAAAGCCGTTTTGAGCTCAAGATGCGACCAATGATACAGAGGGTTGCGCAAGGCGTACGGAAGCGTCTCGGCCCACTTCTGGAACTTATCAAAATCTGCCGCATCACCTGTTATGTAACGCTCATCCACACCATTAGCACGCATGGCACGCCACTTATAATGGTCTCCCCCAAGCCATAACTCACTGATGGAGTGGAATCTATGATCCTCGGCAATCAATTTGGGGTCAAGATGGCAATGGTAGTCAATGATGGGCAGGTGCTCCGCCATCTCATGATATAGTTCACGAGCCGTACTATTCTGAAGTAGAAAATCGGCACCAATAAAAGGCTTAGTCATATTATGTGGTCATGAGTAAAAGACTCTCAAAATTAGGTTAATATAGCGAGTGAGGCAAGAGTTATGTAAAAAAGTTATACTTTTGATGTGCGAACATTCACGAACAGAGCGACACGCAAACGATGAAAAGAGTGCCATTTGTCATAGTGCCAATAGTGGCAGCCCTGCTTATAGGCGTTGTGGTCTATATGATATGCATGGCCACGTCAGCCACCGAGAGGGCGGTGAAGGAATGCACCCCCTTGGTCGAGGCGATAAAAGCCGAGGCGGAAGCAACTGCGCATGCGCCAAAATGCATCACGAAGTATGGCGCAGAGGAGTACGATGGGAAACTCTACTACGGCGGATACCGTATCATATATGCGGAAGAGGGAAAGAGGTTTGTGCTCGCTGTAGTTATAGACGACTACAACATAGCGAGATACGACTCCAGCAAAGGATGTTGGGACGAAGAATAAGAGATAAAAAGTGGTTTTTATCACACACAAGGCTTATTTACTTAAAGATTTTAATATCTTTGCGTGATATATTAGAGACAACTTATAAAGCGTTAATATCAAAATCATGAAACAGACAAGACTCCAAATCTTTGGAACTCTCGGTTTGGCTCTCCTGATTGCAAGCTGCAGCGGCTTGGACAAGATGAAGGAGGCTGCTAAGCAGATTCAGTACAAGGTAGATCCTGAGGTTCTCGAGGCGCATCAGGGCAAGGTCGCAATGTCCTTCACCGCCAATGTCCCCGCCAAGATGTGGGACAAGAAGGTGGTAGCCGAGATTACCCCTATCTTGGTCTACGATGGTGGCCAGGACGCCTATCCTTCAATCAACGTACAGGGCGAGGCCGCTCAGAGCAACGGCCAGACCATCAGCTACACCAACGGCGGCCAAATCAAGTATCCTAAGCAGGAGATTGATTTCAACGACAAGCAGCGCGTGTCCGACCTCATCGTCCGCATCAAGTTCACCCGTGGCAGCAAGAGCTTCGAGATCACCTCTAAGGATCTCCAGATGCCCGCCTTGGCTAAGGGTGTCATCGCCACCTCTACCCTCCTCGGCAGCGAGCCAGGCGTGAGCGCAGCCTCTAAGGACAAGTTCACCCGCGACAACACCGAGGACAAGGTTGCAGAAATCATCTACCTCATCAACCAGGCTGAGGTCCGCAACGGCCAGCTCAAGAAAGAGGATGTCGTAGCCCTGAACAACTACATCAAGGAGCTCAACGACGACGAGAAGAAGAGCATCAAGAGCATCACAGTTTCTGCATACGCTTCTCCCGATGGCTCTACCGACCTCAACACGAAGCTCTCCGGCAAGCGCGAGTCTTCTGCCACCAAGTATATGGAGAAGTCCCTCAAGAAGGCTAAGATCGAGGCTTCTATCGAGTCTAAGGCTACTCCCGAGGACTGGGATGGCTTCAAGAAAGCCGTCGAGAACAGCGAGATCCAGGATAAGGACCTCATCATCCGTGTTCTCTCTCTCTACACCGATCCCGATGTTCGCGAGAAAGAGATCAAGAACCTCTCTTCCGTATACAAAGTCCTCGCTAAGGAGATCCTCCCTGGCCTCCGCCGTTCCACCATCACCGTATCTGGTGAGCTGAAGGGCAAGACCGACGACGAGCTCAAGGCTGCCGACAAGAACTCCCTCACCAACGAGGAGCTCCTCTTCGGCGCTACCCTCGAGAGCGACCTCGACAAGCAGGCTGAGTACTACGACATAGCCATCAAGAACTATCCTAACGACTACCGTGCCTACAACAACAAGGGCGTCGTCCTCTACAAGCAAGGCAAAGTAGATGCCGCTAAGGCACAGTTCGAGAAGGCAGAGAGCCTCAAGGCTGCTCCTGAGGTCGAGAACAACCTCGGTGTCATCGCACTCGCCAAGAACGACATCAACTCCGCTAAGGAGTACTTCGGCAAGGCCGCTGGCACAGGCGCTGAGCTCGACGAGAACCTCGGCGTAACCGCTCTCTTCGAGGGCGACTACGAGAAGGCTGAGTCTTACCTCGGCAACAGCACAAGCTGCAACGCCGCCCTCGTCAAGATTCTCCTCGACAAGTTCGACGCAGCTATCGCCACCCTCAACGCTAACAAAGAGGAGACCGGCTTGAAGTACTACCTCAAGGCCATCGCCTACGCAAGCAAGAGCGACAAAGACAGCGCACTCGAAAACCTCAACAAGGCCACCAAGCTCGACTCCAAGTGGAAGGACTACGCTAAGACCGACATGGAGTTCTACGCTTTCTTCAACGACTCTAACTTCAAGAACATCGTAGAGTAAGGTTCATCCGAACTGAAACTATAAACGTTCAGGAGGACGGCAAACTATTGCCGCCCTCCTTTTTTTGTGCAAGTTTTTTTGATTACCTTTGATTAAGTAAACTTTATACTCTCCACAGTGAAAAACACACCTAAAGCCCGACTTGCCGCACTGGCACTCACAGCTCTCTTTAGCGCACAATCCGCAACAGTACTCGCTGACGACGAATGGGCACTCACGATGGTAGGCTCTTGGAGTAACGTCGGGAGCGTCTCGGTAAGTCAAGATGAGAAGTACATCGTGTTTAGCCAACTTCAAACCGATGGCAAAGAACAAGCATTCGAAACGTACGCAGATGTCAACGGATGGTCAGCCGCTGAACCTATCGAGACGGTTAATGCTGTCGGCACGGTCGGGGGGCTTTTTCTCACCGACGACTGCCGCCACATGTATTTCCACGCTAAGCCAGAAGGAAGCACGAACTACGACATATTTGTAGTCGAACGCCAAGGAAAAGCGTGGGGCAAACCCAAGAAGATTAACGACATATCATCAGACTCAGACGATATGTGCCCGTCTATGGTAGAAGGTGGGCAGCAAATATATTTCCTGCGTCACCAGGTGGTTAGCGATGCCAAAGCCGAGAAGAGAGACTATGACAAGATGTCAATATACCATGCCAAGCTCGGCAATGACAGCAAATGGTCTCGCATACTGCCTATCAACCCCGCTATTTCATTCGGATTCGTGCAAGATGTGCGTATGATGCGCGACGGCGAGACTATGCTGTTCTCCACACGCCCAGAAAAAAAAGATAAAGCACGGCCAGTATTCACTCGCAAAACAGTTGCCGACCAATGGCTTCTGCCTGAGTTCATGAACGATGACGACAGCAAGGAGTTCCGCTGCCTCCAAAATGCAGGCAACCACTTATACCTCATCATGCCTACAAACCGCAAATCAGACTATGGCATGATATACCGCACCAGCATCAACCCCAAATACGCCACCAACACTGTCATCACAGAGTCAGGACACGTAATAAACAAGATAAACCAACAACCCATAGAAGCCACATTCGAGGTGCGCAACCCTACCACCAATGACATCATCGGAGTGTATCAGACCGACCCGACAGACGGCAGCTACCATATCACCAATATGCCTGGTAAAAGTTATTTGGTTGAGACCCGTGCGCAAGGATACTCTTTCAATTCACAACTATTACAGTATCAGGCCAATGGGGCAAGCATGCTCCCTTCAACCATCGAGTTGTTCGACACGGCAAGTGTCGGCATCACGCTATACGATGGCGACATATACCAACCTATTGATGGTAAAGTTATAGCAGTGCGTCAATCAGACAAGGCAATATTCAGGTCACAAAAAGGACGTACGGGCTGGTATCAACTTCATCTGCCACTTGGCGGAGATTACAACATCATTGCCACGGCTAAAGGATTTGGAGAGAATAGCTTCCTCTTCAAGGTTACAGGCGACATCACCTTCGACCACTACGAACGTGAGATAGCAATGCACCCCGTCAGACGCGACATTGCGGTACGCATCTATGATGATGTGACAAACGAGGCAATCAGCGCACCAGCTTTCTTCCACAGCCTTGACCGCGATGAGAACATCAGCAAGGCGGCAAACTCTGACAATGTGTCACTACGCGAGGGCGACAAATACAACATCACGGTACACCCACAAGGATATATGTTCGCCAACTTCACCATTAATCTCAGCACAGATCAGCGGACATCACTTGAGATACCCCTTACTGCCCTCCGAGTAGGCTCTAAACTACTCTTGCACGATATTCTCTTCGACAACAACCAGGCGTTCTTGCGCCCCGAGTCCTATGCGGAGCTGGATCGTGTGATACGATTGATGAATGAGAACCCGGAGCTCAAGATAGAAATACAGGCACACACCGACAACGTAGGCAATGCGGCAAGCAATAAGAGACTATCCGACCGCCGTGCTGACTCCGCAGTGCAATACCTTCTCGAAAATGGAGTCCCACAAGACCGCATGCGCTCCTCCGGATATGGGGCCTCTAAACCTATTGCTGACAACAGCACAGAAGAGGGACGCCAATTGAACCGACGTGTCGAACTCCTGATTATCGACTAACACATACATCGCCACACAATGAAAAACGCCATAAAGCTCACATGCCTGAGCATCGCAGCAATGCTGACGACTCATGCCGAGGCACAAAACTTCGCCAAGGTGTACGATGCCATGCCCGACATGACACTCGACCAGACATACAGCGCACTCCTCGACTTTCAAAAAGCGAATCCATACTTCGCCAACACCTACATACAGCTTGGCTCAGTATGCGAGAAAAAGATGGTCATATACGACCCTCTGCGCGAAATCGAGTCGGTCAACTATTGGGCAAAGAATGCGCAACTGTTCTTTGGCAACCTTAAGGTGTACTACAAAGAGAATGACTGCCGCAGCGAGTTCTACGAGAACCTCAAAATACCATTTGCCGGCAAGAGGATAACCGACACCGACTTATGGGAATATGTGAATAAGCACAAGGCGAATTGTCAAAACCACAGCGACTCCACATCGCTCATCTACGCAGCCATAGAGAACGCACGACTCAACTACAATAAAGCCCTTGAGACGTTCCGCTCCATCTACGACGACTATTCGGATCTGAACGATATGCTGTTGCGCTATGACGACAAACTCGCCAAGAGACTAAAGCAAACAAGAGACTACGCCAATGAGTGCGACAAGCAATTTGCAGAGTATAAGCGGCTCACGAAACTATATCCCATAGCCAACTACAAACAGATATACGAGAAAGTGCCCATTGAGACTTTCCGCCTCGACGGCCTGACCAATAGCGACTTCTTCTGCAACCGATTCAACATTTGGGACTACGCCAGCTGGATAAATAACTTCGAGAAGATATTTACATCAGAGATAGCCCCGCTACGCAAAGAGGTCGAGAGAATTAACCAGGACTTCTATGCGACACGTGAGAAATTTGACAAAGGCGAGGTCGTCTCTTTGGACAAAAACAAGCTATACGACAAGCTATTTCAATACAAGTTGGGTCATTTTGATGTGGGGTCGGTGGTCGACGCACTGTTCGACTACCTGGACGCCACGAGGGTCATGATTGTCATGGCGGGTGATTCTCTTGGACGTAACCTCGGAGATGACCTTACGTTAGAGAGCCGCAAAATGCGCCGTCTGAGCAGGTTGTATCATTTTCAGAATGAGGTTGACGCAAAACGCACGACGCTACTCAATGCCGTGACATCTAACAAAATAGAGAGGTTTGCCGACTTCTTCAACAAGCAGTATAGCGGCGAGAGTGGGTTGCGCTCTTTCATCTCTCGCGACGCCGACTATTGCCAAACCATCATAGATAGGATGAGCGACGCCACGGCCGATTACATCACAAAAGTCAAGAAGTCACTGACAACGGAATCAGACATATACAGCACGCCAAATGGTGCCGCGGCACCAGCCCTGCCATTGTGGGTATCGCTCGACCCGCAGAGTGTGGCATCAAAGCACGTGGCGACGCACATTGGGCGTAACGCTAATGGACAGGTAGCTGTCGTGGCAGGTCACCTAAAAGCAAATGTCAAAAGTTGGTTCGTGGCGGGCATATCGCAAGAGCAGGCCACGCAGTGGATTCTCAACCTGAAGGGAGTGAACTCTGTGACTGCCGTATCTGCTGCTTCCGAGGGAGTGCTATTGGCAGCCATACGCCAACTTAAACCAGCCATCATATACGTAGGAAGCGACGGTAAGGAGGTCTCCTCACTATCTACCAATGCGGAGATTGTCGATTTCATGGATCGTGATGGTGTGACTGGCTCAATTTTCTGGGTGTCAGGCAATGATCAGAACACCCCTGTCCTATCAAAGGCATCAGATGGTGCTGTTGCGGCAGACTGGTCTACAACAATCTACGGACTTGCTAAGGTCTGCACGGTGAGTGTCGTGGCCAACGGATTCGTAGTGACGGGGTTGACTCCTCAAGGACAACTTGCCACGGTTAATGTGACCGCCGAGGGCGTGGCGGCATCATGCAAGGTTATTGCGAACGATGTGCAAGAGATAGTCTCCACTCAACGCGTGTCGTCGGGCGAGATGGCAGCCCTGATAAAGCTCACTACTGGTGGAGCCAAATATACGCCATATAGTATAGGCGAATAGGAATAGCAATTTTGCATGGCAAGGCGGCGTTTATCCTGTGGGGTAGACGCCGCCTTCATTTCGGGTCGTAGCGTGGGGATATGTGACAGTTTGTGGCGTTTTAGAGCTATATTTGCATACTATATGAATCCGTTGTTGCGACATATCCTACTTATCCTCCTGACATTCGTGGTCAGCCTATCGGCCATTGCGCAGAAGGCGCGCAAGACATCCACGCCATTGCAAGGTGAGCGTATAGGTCAGTTGTTGGAACGCAACAAGGTGGATCTGAAGCACCAAAAACTGTTCATTGCCCTGAATTGGCGCATCTTGACACGCGACGACGGGTTGATGATGGGATATAACTACGCGTTGCCCAATGCGGAGGACATAAAGGACGCTGAAAATATCATAAAGCGGGAAAAAGAGGCACGACAAGCCGCACAGAAACCACAACCTGCAACGCCACCCAAACCCACTGAAATTAAGGAACCGCTGTTCGGAAAGAATAACGAAGTGGTAAAGTTCGTGGACGACAAGTTAGAGGGTGCGACATATTACCTGGTGAGTGGTCATGGAGGCCCCGACCCAGGGGCTATGGGCACATACAACAACCAGACCATTTGTGAGGACGAGTACGCATACGACGTCATATTGCGCTTAGCACGGCAATTACTGTCGCACAGGGCTAAAGTGCATATAATCATACAAGACCCTAACGACGGGATACGCGACGACGCCGCCCTGATATGTGACGATGACGAGACGTGCATGGGAGCCCCCATACCCTTGGATCAGAACCAAAGGTTAAAGCAACGGTCAGACACGATAAACGCACTATACAACAAAGAGCGTAAGGGTTATTGCCGCTCGATATTCATACATGTCGACAGCAGAAGCAAAGACAAACGCATAGACATTTTCTTCTACCACTACATGAAGAGCCAACGTGGTGAGCGCCTTGCAAAGATATTGCAGGCCAAGATGGCGGAGAAATATGCCAAGCATCAGCCCAACAGAGGGTTCAGCGGCGAGGTGACGGAGCGCAACCTCTTCGTGCTGCGTGAGACAAACCCGCCCGGGGTGTTCATTGAGATAGGTAACATACAGAACTCGCTCGACATGGTGAGGCTGGTCAAGGACTCAAACCGAGAGGCCATGGCGAAGTGGATAGCCGAAGGGCTGATAGAGGACTACGAGAAGCGATAAAACGCGCAACAATTTCACCACGTGATGCGTAAGAGACAAGGAGACCACAAGAATGTACGACAGTAACAATATACCCTCAACTTATCGCGACACGGCCCGTCCCACATCATATAGCGTCAAGACCGATTGCACAGTGCAAGAGTTCTTCGACCGACAAATGAAGGGAAAGAGCCGCACGGCACAGCGTCAACTGCTCAGCAGAGGTGCTATGCACGTGGGAGGTAAGAGCCTGAAGAAGTTCGACGACGTGATATTGGCAGGGTCAATAATAACCATCGACCCTAAACCAGAACCTCAGTTCGTGATGCCGTCGGGACTCAGCATAGTATACGAGGACGATTGGCTGCTGGTGGTGAACAAAGAGGCGGGGTTGCTGACGATAGCCACGGAGAACGAGAAGGAGCACACGGCATTCTCATACCTCTCAGCCTACCTGAAGTTCTACGACAGGAACGCCAAAGTGTTCATTGTGCACAGGATAGACCGATGGACGTCAGGTCTCTTGATATTCGCCAAGGACGAGAGGGTGCAGAGCATCTTGCGCACTAACTGGGACAAGATGGTGCTAAGCCGTCAGTATGTTGCCATCGTGGAGGGACGTATGGAGCGTATGGAAGGAACCATCACGACATGGATGGACGAGGATCCTAAGACCACCCGCATGTATGTGTGCCGACCAGGAACGGGCAAGCGCGCCGTGACTCACTACAGGCTATTGGACGAGGTGCCAGGCTTGTCACTCATTGAGCTTGAACTCGAGACGGGGCGCAAAAACCAGATACGCGTGCACATGCGTCATATCGGTCATGCCGTGGCGGGCGACCAGAAATATGGTGCCCACCTTGACCCAATAGGGCGGTTGTGCCTCCATGCGCGGCAAATAGAGTTTGAACATCCGATAACGGGACAGATAATGAACTTTGAGACTCCCATACCTCATGAGTTCACGAAGATGTTCCGTCGTAAACAGTAATCATAACAACTTAAAAACCTTAACATTATGAATTTCGCTATTTTCGGCTTGAGCGGCATCGTAGCCCTCATCGTCATCCTCCTCATCGGAGCGCTCATCGGCTGGCTCGCTGGCCTGATCATGAAGAGCAAGATGGGCTTCTTGGGCAATGTCATTGTCGGTATTGTCGGCTCTTTCTTGGGCGGCTGGCTCTTCGGAGGTCTCATCGGCGGCACCTTCGGCAGCTTCATCACAGCTGTGCTTGGTGCCATAGTGCTACTGTTCATCATCAAGCTCATCAGGAAGTAGAGCCACACCTTGCGCCTGCAAGGATGACAGGCACAAGATCCTCATAGCCGTCATGGGAAACTGTGGCGGCTTTATTTGTGCGCTCCTACGCAATCGTTTGCGACGATAATACGATTTTGTCATACCTTTGTGCAGAAATGCACCTTTTGCGCCCTCACAGTCCACCAGCGCAGCATTAATTTTTCTTACTTTTACCGTCGAAATATGACAATATAAATGGAAAAGGATAGGATAGGAATGGCCAGCGATCATGCGGGCTATAAGATGAAAGAGGCTATCAAAGCACGCCTCGAGGCCGCTGGGTATGAGATAGTGGACTTCGGCACCAACTCGGCAGATAGTTGCGACTACGCTGACTATGCGCACCCCTTGGCTCACGCCATAAGCACGGGCGAACTTGTGCGCGGCATCGCCTTTTGCGGCAGCGGCAACGGCATAAACATGACCCTGAACCACCATTGCGGCGTGCGCTCCGCCTACTGCTGGCAGGACGAGATCACAAGGTTGGCTCGCCAGCATAACGACGCTAACGTGTGCGTGATGCCAGCCCGATTCTTGCCCGAGGAGACATGCTGGCAGTTGGCACAGATATTCCTGTCTACGGCATTTGAGGGAGGTCGTCATCAACGTCGAATCGAGAAGATAGACCGTTTCTAATACCATTAGGACGATAATTACAAACTGATATAAACAAGCTACAATCTTATGTCGAACGCAACACAAAAGGCAGCAGATAACATACGTATCCTCGCTGCCTCAATGGTCGAGAAGGCCAACTCTGGACACCCAGGTGGTGCCATGGGCGGCGCTGACTTTGTCAACGTCCTCTTCAGCGAGTTCTTGGTTTATGACCCTAAAAATCCCCGCTGGGAGGGTCGTGACCGATTCTTCCTCGACCCAGGCCACATGTCGCCTATGCTCTACTCGGTTCTCGCCCTGACAGGCAAATTCACTATGGACGAGTTGAAGCAGTTCCGCCAATGGGGTTCACCCACGCCTGGCCACCCAGAGGTCGACGTGATGCGTGGTATCGAGAACACGTCTGGTCCTCTTGGTCAAGGACATACTTTCGCAGTAGGCGCAGCCATTGCGGCAAAGTTCTTGCAAGCTCGTTTTGGCGAGGTTATGGGTCAGACTATCTACGCATATATCTCCGACGGCGGCGTGCAGGAGGAGATTTCGCAAGGCGCAGGTCGTCTGGCTGGCTGCCTTGGCCTGGACAACCTCATAATGTTCTACGACTCCAACGACATCCAGCTCTCAACCGAGACTAAGGACGTCACCACCGAGGATACTGCCAAGAAGTATGAGTCTTGGGGCTGGAAGGTCATCAAGGTGGAAGAGGGCAACAATGCCGATAAACTCCGTGAGGCTATACGTGAGGCGCAAGCCGTGAAAGGACAGCCTACCCTCATCATCGGCCACACCGTGATGGGCAAAGGCGCACGCAAGGCCGACAACTCAAGCTACGAGCACAACTGCGCAACGCACGGCGCACCCCTCGGCGGCGACGCATACCGCAACACGATAGTGAACCTTGGCGGCAACCCTGACGACCCATTCCAGATTTTCCCCGAGGTCAAAGAGCTCTACGCCAAGCGCGCCGCAGAGCTTGAGAAAATCGTGGCAGAGCGTTACGCCAAGAAGGCCGCATGGGCTAAGGCTAACCCCGAACTTGCCGCTAAACTCGAGAACTTCTTCTCGGGCAAGGCTCCTAAGGTCAACTGGGATGCCATAGAGCAGAAACCTGGTTCGGCAACACGTGCCGCATCGGCCACGGTACTTGGCGCACTCGCCACTCAGGTAGAGAATATGGTCGTAGCATCGGCCGACCTCTCTAACTCAGACAAGACCGACGGCTTCTTGAAGAAGACCCACGCCTTCGCCAAGGGCGACTTCACCGGTCAGTTCTTGCAGGCTGGCGTGGCAGAGCTCACCATGGCGTGCGTATGTATTGGCATGAGCCTGCATGGTGGTGTGATACCCGCCTGCGGCACATTCTTCGTCTTCTCCGACTACATGAAGCCTGCCGTACGTATGGCAGCCTTGATGGAGCAGCCCGTGAAGTTCATCTGGACACACGACGCGTTCCGCGTGGGTGAGGACGGTCCTACCCACGAGCCAGTGGAGCAAGAGGCGCAGATACGTCTCATGGAGAAACTGCAGAACCATAAGGGCAAGAACTCAACCTTGGTTTTGCGCCCAGCAGATGCAGAGGAGACAACCCAGGCATGGAAACTCGCCATGGAGAACACCGACACACCTACGGCACTTATCTTCTCGCGTCAGAATATAGCCAATCTTCCTGCTGGCAACGACTACTCCCAGACTGCCAAGGGCGCATACATCGTGGCTGGCTCCGACGAGAACCCCGACGTGGTGCTTGTGGCATCAGGTTCTGAGGTCTCAACCCTCGTGGCAGGAGCAGAGTTGCTTCGCAAGGATGGCGTCAAGGTGCGGATTGTGTCTGCCCCATCCGAAGGCTTGTTCCGCTCGCAGAGCAAGGAGTATCAGGAGAGCGTGATACCCGCAGGTGCTAAGAAGTTCGGCTTGACAGCAGGCCTGCCGGTGAACTTGCAAGGTCTCGTAGGCACTGATGGTAAGGTTTGGGGTTTGCCCTCGTTTGGCTACTCTGCTCCTTACAAGGTGCTCGACGAGAAACTCGGCTTCACGGGCGAGAACGTGTATAAGCAAGTCAAAGAGATGCTATATTCTCAACTGACATAAACGAAACTGAAAATGATACCGACCGTCCTAAAAAGGGCGGTCGGTATTCTTTTTGCGGAGAGAGAAAAAATAAGGGCGCACCTTGGAAGAGTGCGCCCTCTTAGGTGGAAGAAGTAAGGTTACTTCTTGATGATCTTCTTGGTTACGCCGTTAGAGTAACGGATGATGTAGATGCCGCTCTCATTCATGTTGTCTACCCTACGACCTGTGAGGTTGTAGATTTGGTAGTCGTTAGTGTCAGCAACAATGCTCTGGATAGCTGTGGATGCAGGAGCTGTCCCCTCGAAAGTGCATGTGACAGTATCTACCACAGGTGCGTTGGCTATTGTCATATTATCAATAGTGAAAGTCTTCTCGTCCTTTGAAATGACACCCTTAAAGTTGATAGTGACTTCAGCTTGCAAAGCGGCCATATACAACTTGTAACCTTCATTTGACGTAGCAAGCACAGTGGTGCCGTCTGACTGTTTTTCACCCTTGATGTCCTTCAGTTCTATGGTACCCAAATTGACCTCTTTTCCGAAGACAGTAAAAGTGAAGTCACTGATGCTCAGAGTGTAAAGACCGTTGGTTGCATCAGTCAGTTCGACTGAAACAACTCTATCTGTCTCTGTTTTGTTGAGAACAGCATACACACCAGGAAACGTTATCTTCAAGTCACCCGTGTAGTCCGTAGCGTAGGCGGAGAAGAGGATGAGACAAGAAAGGAAAGATAGAATAAGTTTTTTCATACGCTTATAATGTTTATTGTTGTTGCTCTAAAATTTGAAGTAGGCTCCTACCGTGCCAAATATGGGGTAGAGGGTCTGCTCAATGGTCTTGAAGTCATCCTCGAAGATGCCAGTAAGTCCCCAAGAGAGGTCAACGAAGACCCCAAGGTGTCGAAGAAGTTGAAGGTCAGTGCCTACCATTATGCCGAACTGCTTGTCACGCAAGTCAGAGGAGAGGTCGTAGTCACCACGGTCATTCTCGCTATGTCCCATATTAACTTTTGCACCCTGAGGTGTGTCCTGTCGGAGGTAGCCATCGTATGCATAGCCAGAGAAGTCATGCTTGAGGGCTCGTGAGAGATACGGGCCGGCATGGATTTGAAACCTATTGGTGTCAAACGTTGCCATAAGTGGGATAGTGAGCATCCACTGTGTGACATCTATCTTGACACCGCCAGTGAAGTAGCCTGCAAGGGTCTGCGTACCTTTGCGGAGCTCCTGCATGTTGTAAGCCTTGATGTCGACATCCGCCTCCATGCCTTTGTTCTCCACACGCAGACCTATCATGACACCTATATGGCCAGTGAGGTTCTTTTGAATGTCAAGGCCGAAAGAGAGGTTGTTCTTCGGGCTGTAGCTCTTGATTTCACGAACCTCCTCGGGAATGCCCATGGG
Organism: uncultured Marinilabiliaceae bacterium; assembly: GCA_964588595.1. Taxonomy (GTDB): domain Bacteria; phylum Bacteroidota; class Bacteroidia; order Bacteroidales; family Marinilabiliaceae; genus W3P20-009. The sequence continues at coordinate 16,028 of CAZPPW010000015.1, read as the reverse complement.
CGTTGTCGCACCGAGGGAATATCCGACGCGGAGCCTCTTTTTGAAGCCGTTGCCGGTGCAGTCTTGAGCCATGGCAGTAGTGGCCATGAGGGCGAGGAAGAGGGGGAGCAGTAGAAGGATGTTATTCTTCATCTATGGAATTTTTACGTTAGGATGGATTAATTGGTTGCATCAGTATCGTCGTTGATATCATCTTGCGAGACGATTTTAACGTTGTCAACGCAAAGTTCACTGCCAACTGCCCCCTCGAAGTACGCTCCGTATTTGCTGGAGGAGAACACCACCGTCATGCTATAACCCTTTTGCGCAAGGAGCTCGTCAGATAGGTCATCAGGGCGGAGATAGGTGAAGTCAACGGAGAACTGTGTCCACTCGGATGTCTCGTGTAGGTCTGGCACAACCGCCCATGCTATTATGCGCTCATTGTCTTCATCAAGTACGTTAGAACCGTCAAGGAGTACCTCATTGCCATCATCATCACGGTTGGCGAAAAAGACAGCGTAGATTGATGCCTCGTCGGCCACGTCTTCTGGGCGTGTGCCTACCTTATCGTCAGCTGAACCCATCTTGTATTTATAGAAGCCTTCAAGACGCACAGGTTTATATGCCACAGGGCGACCGAAGCATGTAGAGCCGAGAGGGTCCATAAGGGCATTCTCGAGCATGAATTTGCCAATGAAGAGGTTGCCTGCTGCTATGGGCATGCCAAAGAGTGCGCCAAGTGTGCCAGTAGAGCGAGTGATAAGCTTAACGCCCTTGCTGGGGTTGCCATTGGGAGAATAGCCGTCATCAGTCGAGGCTGTGGGGAAATCTTCTGGGGGCGCAGAACCATTAGTCAGTGAGAAACCAGGGTTGCCAGAGCCCCATATCTTGAGGGAGTCACCTTCAGCGTCTATCTCAGCCCAATCGTAGTAGAACGATTTGGAGGAGGGTATGAGGTATGGCGACTCGAAGTCAAAGACACGAAGGTCTGTGTCGGGCTTGACATAAACCTTGTAGGTGCGCGACCATTTGCCGTCTTGGCTCGTCACGGTGTATGAGACTGGCCCTTGTGAGAAGTCGTGCGCAGATCCATTGGCGGGTTCTATTGTCGCACCCTCTGTAATTTGGAATACAGGGGCGAGGTTAGATACCACATCACGGAAGTCCTTGTTGCGATATTTGAACACGACATCAGTCTGTATGGCAGAAATGGTGACTACGGAATCAGACAGTTGCGTAAAGAAAAGGTCGGGATTATCTACGTGGAGATAGGCATTGAGGATGTCGCACTCTTTGTTGAGGGGTTCGTCGGCGATACAGCCACTGAGAATCAGACAAGGCAGCGTGAGGAACGCTGCAAAGGCACGTTTTAGATAGGTCTTCATAAGTAATCACAAATCTACACAAATTGATTAGGAAAACAGAAGCGGGGAAACTTTTTGTGATGAGAATTTTAGACATGAAGGTGTGCGGGTTGCAGGAGTGGTTAGATTTAATTAGTTTTACGAAAAAGAAAAAGCAATAATGAAAGGATACGAGATACCACTTCTTCAATTCGTAGGGACTCCCACGATGCAATTCATAATTCCTGTATATCAGCGCAATTATAACTGGTCAACACATAATTGCGAGAGACTCATCGGTGATCTTGAAAAAATCATCTCCGAGAACAAGGCAACCCACTTCTTTGGCTCAACAGTCTCATCCCCAACCAGCGATGGTTATAGCCGTATTGTCATAGACGGGCAGCAACGCCTGACCACTATATCACTCCTGCTGCTTGCGGCTATCAAATGCGTTGAGAATGGCGAGATGACAGTCACAAACAATAACAGCCTCAGAGAGGCGCACTACATGTTTCTTGATGCCAACTTCTGCAGCTCAGAACGCAAAATAAAGCTTGTGCCCATAATAGACGATCGCATTGCATACGACGCCATCTACAACAACGAGGAGCTTGTTACGGACTCAAACATGACGAGGAACTACAAGTTCTTTATAGAACGGCTCAAGAACTCCACACTCACCTTTGACCAACTGCTTGATGCCATAAAGAAGTTGCAAATCATAACTATTGAACTCTCTAAGGACGATGATGCTCAGCTAATCTTCGAGTGCATCAACTCGACAGGTTTGGCACTTTCGGAGGCAGACAAGGCACGCAACTTCCTGCTGATGAACCTTGACGAAAAGACGCAGGAGGAGTATTTCCGTGATTATTGGAATAAGATTGAGCGATTCACGGAAAAGGACCCCACAGAGTTGCTGCTACACTTCCTCTCAATAAATACCTCGAACAAGGTCACGAAGTCGGCACTGTATGAGCTGTTCAAAAGCTACTGCCAGAAGTTTGACAGGAAGGCTATACTTGAAGAACTACTGAAGTATGCCGAGGTATATCACGACATTCGAACCGCTAAAGGAACTACACCTGGCATCAGCATGCGACTGGAAAACATCGCCATATTGGACAGCACTCAGCATATACCGTTCTTCATACCATTTTTCATCTATGCCAAGGAGAACTCGATGCCCTATGCGGAGATAGAGGACGTGCTTGACACAATAATCAATTTCTGGGCACGGCGTATAGTGTGCGACCTGCCAAGTAGTGCGCTCTACAAGCTCTTCCTGACACTGCACAATGAGACATTGCGCGTGATGGAGCAAGCCCCAGAAGTGGATAAGACCTACTCCGATGCCCTTAAATACGTCCTGCTACGCAAGAGAGGCACCAGCGCATTCCCAACAGACACTGCGGTGAGCGAAATACTGCCCTCACGACAGATATACACTCTGGTGTCACAGAACAAGAAGTTCCTCTTCACGATGCTTGAGTATGGCACATCGAAGGAGCGTGCCTCGTCGAACATCATCGAGAGCTGGGGCAAGACGATATCGGTGGAGCATATCATGCCGCAGAAGCTGTCTGCCAGCTGGAAGGAGATGCTGGGCAACGATGCAGATCGCATACACGAGAAATATCTACACACGCTTGCCAACCTGACCCTGACTGCCTACAACTCAGAACTTGGCAACCGCTCATTTCAAGAGAAATATAATGGTTTTCAGGATAAGGACGGCACAATGGTGGAAGGCTATAAGGACAGCCGATTTGCGTTGACACAGGGCATCAAGGGTCTCACTAAGTGGACAGAAGTGGAGCTTAAGAACCGCGGCAACGAGATGAAAGAGCGTTTCTTGAGCATATTCCCTATGATCAGCACCAGCATCGTGCTGAACCGTCAGGAAGAGGATGTAACGCTTGATGAGGCTGGCGAAATGACATACCGTGATTTGTTCGGCTTCACATTCCTTGGCGACACACGCTATGATACATCCAACTGGTCGCAGCTGCTTTCCGACGTCTGCCATATCATTTATGAGCAAGATCCGAGGGTGCTCGACAGCCTATGCCTCGACAATGACAACCGCAAGGGGAAGCTCTGTATATGGTTTGGCACAACACCAGATTTCAACACCATGAACAAGAGCATGTTCGCCCCCGACCGATACGTCATAACCAACAAGTCGAACAACGAGAAGATCAAGTTCCTGAAAGATATACTCAACGCCTGCAACATCGACCACTCAGAACTTATACTCCACCTGAAGCCACAGTCCAATTAGATATATCATGCCCGAGTCATCGCACATAACCCTTGAGCAATATTGCCAGCAGATAAAAGAGGCCATAGAGGATGCCAACCTGACCGCATGGGTCACAGCCGAAGTGGCGCAACTCAGCACGAGCCGTGGACATCTATACATCTCGCTGACTCAGAAGTCAAGCCTCTCAGACTCGCCCGTAGCTAACCTTCGTTGCCAGATATGGGCGCGCAACGTGGAGCATGTGCTCGACCCTTTCCGTCAAGCCACAGACTCAGACCTCCAAGCGGGAATGAAGATACTGGCACTCGTCTCGGCCAGCTTCCACCCTGTGTATGGCCTTAGCGCACAGATACTCGCCATAGACCCCAACTACACTCTCGGCGACCTTGAACGGCGCAGGCAGGAGATATGGCAACGGCTACAAGCGGAGGGCGTGGTCGAGATGAACAAGTCGCTTACGTTGCCGACGGTCATCAGGAACATTGCCGTAGTGTCGGCTGCTACGGCTGCGGGCTATGGTGACTTCTGCGACCAACTGCATAATAACGCCTTCGGTATAGGATTCAACATCACACTATTCCCTGCGGCTGTGCAGGGCGTGGAGGCGGAGGCATCGGTGGTGGCTGCCCTCAATGCGATAGCTTGTCGTGTGGAGGAGTTTGATGTGGCGGTAATAATACGTGGCGGAGGGTCGAAGATGGATTTAGCATGTTTTGACTCTTACACAATGGCGTCGAATGTGGCACAGTTTCCACTACCAGTCATCACAGGTATAGGGCATGAGCGCGACACATCAATAGTAGACCTTGTGGCGCATACGCAAGTGAAGACGCCGACAGCAGTGGCAGAGTTTCTGATACAGCACGACGCGGATTTCCTATCACTACTTGACGACCTGGCTCTACGGGCGGCTAACGCAGTACGCACCACGATAGCCAACAGCCGATATCAGTTGGACGGCCTACGTCAACAACTGCTCTCGCTTGCCAAGGGACGGCTAAGCACACAGTCAATATTACTCGACAACGCACGGCAACGTCTACTCACAGCGGCGCACAACCGCCTGACACTTGAACTACACAAGCAAGACAGCCTACAACTACGTCTGAAGGCGATAGACCCTCGCTCGGTACTACGTCGAGGCTTTAGCATGACGACAACAGCCGACGGGAAAACGGTGACCTCAGCTGCCGACTTGAAAGAGGGCGAGGTTATCGTAACTCACTTTGCGGAAGGGAAAGTAGAGTCGGTGGTAAAGTAAGGTCGGAGTGAAATACAAATAGCCGCCATCTCCCTCAAGAGATGGCGGCTACGTATGTGTAGTGGGGAAAATAAGATGAGGTCGTTAAATCAGTGGGATCTTGGCCTCTGCACATTGTTGGCGCATGGAGTCAGGCCAGATGGAAGCCTGTATCTCACCAATATGAGCCTTGCGAAGATAGAACATACAAAGTCGTGATTGACCAATACCACCGCCTATGGATTGTGGTAATTCGCCCGCAAGGAGACGCTTATGGAAGTACAGTTGCTTACGATCTTGTGCGCCACGGGCATCAAGTTGTCGGAGCAGGGCGTCCTGGTCAACACGTATGCCCATCGACGAGAGTTCGAAAGAGTGACCGAGTACATCGTTCCAGACGAGTATGTCACCATTGAGACCATGATGACCATCAGCCGTAGGCGTGCTCCAATCGTCATAGTCGGGAGCTCGTCCATCGTGTGGCTCACCACCATTGATAGGGCCACCTATACCCATTATGAACACAGCACCATATTCCTTGGTTATCTTGTCCTCACGCTCCTTTGGAGTGAGGTTGGGATATTGGGCTGCAAGGTCTTCAGAGTGGACAAAATGGATAGCCTCAGGAAGCTGCGGACGTATCTGTGGGTAATGTTCGCAGACGATATACTCAGTGCGTTTCATTGCGCCATAGATACGTGTGACGACATTCTTGAGATACTCGATATTGCGTGAGGCATCGGGCATTACCATCTCCCAGTCCCACTGGTCGACATACAGTGAGTGTATGTTGTCGAGCTCCTCGTCCGAACGGATGGCATTCATGTCGGTATAGATGCCATACCCCTTCTCAATATGATAGTCAGCGAGTATCATACGTTTCCACTTGGCGAGGGAGTGTACGACTTCCGCCTGACGGTCACCGAGGTCTTTTATAGGGAAGGCGACAGGTCGCTCCACGCCATTGAGGTCGTCGTTAAGTCCCGTGCCCTTAAGTACGAAGAGGGGGGCGGTGACTCGGCGGAGACGCAACTCGGCGCTGAGATTCTGCTGGAAGAAGTCTTTGATGTAGTGGATGCCCATTTCGGTCTCACGGAGATCGAGCAGGGGTTTATAGCCTTTAGGGATGAAGAGATTGGACATCTGTTTGTTTTTAACGCCTCAAAGTTACGAATTAATATTCAAACAAAGCGCATAAGTAACAATTTTAATTGGGAAATATACGTTAGGTATAAAGTTCATACATTAGGGTGGCTATGGATGTCGCGGAAAAAGTATAAATTCGTGACATAAGACAATTGAGAGATAGATGTACGAGATAGGCTTGGTGCTTGAGGGCGGTGGCATGCGTGGCGTGTTCACAGCAGGTGTGTGTGATGCGTTATTGGACTATGGGGTGACGTTCCCCTATGTGATAGGGACATCAGCAGGAGCGAGCAACGGATGCGTATATTTGGCACGGCAGAGAGGTCGCAACAGGTATATCGACATTGACATGCACGCACTACGCCCTTACGTTGGATTACGGTCAGTACTGAGAGGACAAGGGGTGATAGATCTGGATTTCATTTTCAACGAGGTTGAGCAGAAGTATTACCCATTCGATTTCGAGACGTACGCCCAATGCGGTAGCCGCTTTGTGATTGTGTCGACAAACGCCGAGACTGGCGAGGCAGTATATACGGAGGAGAAGGAGGACTTTGGACGGTTCGTTGACGCAAGCCGCGCAAGCTGCTCATTACCATTGCTATGTCCTAAGTGGCACATAGACGGCATACCGATGGTCGATGGTGGCGTGGCCGACTCAATACCCTTCGACAAGGCGTTGACTGACGGTTGCAAACGCGTGGTAGTGGTGTCGACAAAGGATGCCGGGTATAGGAAGAGCGAGAAGCGAGTATGGATGCCAGGACGAGTATACAAGGAATACCCCCTGCTACGCGAGGCACTGCAGAGCCGTGGAGAGAGATACAACAAGCAGCTGGACAGGCTGAAAGCTCTCGAGAACGAAGGCGTGGCGAAAGTGGTACGCCCAGAGAGCATGTACGGGGTGGGAAGAACGACGCGCGACGCAGAGGCACTGGAGGCGTTATACGCCGAAGGACTACGTAGGGGACGAGAGCTGTCCCAGTGGATGGCGAGTGAGGGTTATACAAAATAAAAACTAATAGGCTATGTCAGAATTGAACGTATACTCCGCATCAGCGGGCTCAGGAAAGACCTACACACTGGCACGTACGGTGATAGATCTATTGGCACGAGACCCCCTCTCCTACGACCATCTATTAGCGGTCACCTTCACAAACAAGGCCACAGCCGAGATGAAGGAGAGAATAGTGGGCGACCTCCATCTGATGACGGACGAGAATGACAGCACCGACAAACGAAAGGCGCTGATAGACCACCACATGAAGTCTACCGGACTGGACGAGAACACCCTCATGAACCGATGCCGAATGGCCCTACGTGGCGTACTCTACGACTACGGCCGATTCTCCGTCAGCACCATAGACAAGTTCGTGCAACAAGTACTACGTTCTTTCGCCTTCGAACAAGGACTGACAGCCAACTATATGGTCTCGCTCGACACCGACGACGTGGTGGCAAGTGCGATGACAGACCTAATGGAGGAACTGAGGGACAACAAGGACCTATGCCAGCACCTGGTCAACATGATTCAGGCACGAATGGGCGAGGATAAGTCATGGAACGTGGAGAGCGACATCAAGGATATGGGCAAACTGCTGCTCACTGACGCTGGCGAGTACCTGAGGGACAAGGAAACCTTGACGCGGGAGCATCTGCAAGACCTACACACAGAGCTGAAAACAAGGATTGAACGGTGCTACATCAAGCTATTAGAACTGGCCGACGAGTTGGCAATGGAGCAGGACAGATGCCAGATTGTAGGTCTGCATGGCAAAAACTACCCCCAGAAAATGCTCGACAAGAGACCAAAAAGAAGAGTGGTAGAGGACGAGACGAGGGAGAGTGACTGGATTAAGTCGGCATTTGATAGGCTTGCAGGGCTGAATAATGACTACGTGACATCCAAGACAACGGGCGACACCGACTCCTTCAAAGCCGCCATGCAACGCATCAAGGACAACACCATACCCCTCCGAAGTGAATACAACGCCCTAAAAGCCATTATGAAGCACGTCAACACCATGGCCGTCATGGGTGATTTGGCACGTAAGATATCCGATGTCGAGGAACGTTGCAACATTCACAGCCTCGGCACCTCCGGCGAGATGCTCCGTGAACTAATCGACGGCAGCACTGTCCCCTTCATCTACGAGAAATGCGGCGCACGCTACGACACCATAATGATCGACGAGTTCCAAGACACAAGCCGCACCCAATACGAGAACTTCGAACCTCTACTCCGTAATAGTCTCGGCGAGGGTCACGACTGCCTCATAGTAGGCGACGTCAAGCAGAGTATCTACCGCTTCCGTGAAGGCGACTGGCGACTCTTAGGCCAACGCATAGAAAACGACTTCAACGAGGCCCGCCACAGACCCCTCACCGACAACTACCGTAGCAAGAACGAGATTGTCACAATGAACAACGCCCTCTTCGACATCCTACCCAAAATCATGGACAACGCCATAGCCCCACCACCCGACACAGCCGACACCATGACCGCCATGTACAACGAAAGCAGGCAGACACCACACAGGGGCAACGGCGGCTACGCCATGCTGACCATCCTCAACCTCGCCGACAAAACCCAAAACGGCACCAACAAAGACTGGGACGACCATATTTGCTCCGACGCCCTAAACGCCATACAACGCCTCCACAACGACTACGGCTACCTCTACTCCGATATGTGCGTGCTCGTACGTAACAGACGAGACAGCGTCGGCATAGTCAAGCAACTCTCCGACAACGGCATAGCCGTCATGTCCGAAGACTCCCTACTCGTCATGAGCAACAACGCCACACAGTTCATGGCCGACGCCATGCGCTACCTCTCCTCCAGCGAAGACGCACCCCTATTCTCCGCCATACTGGCCGCAACCAACCTGACCGCCGACCAACTGGCCAACAACTGGCTCGCCCAAAAGGAGCAATGGGCCACCAAGATCGAAGCACTAAGAGGGCTCGACCTCCTCGAGACCGGCGGCGCACTAATCAACATGATGCCCAAGGATATGTGCGAACGCGACATGCCCTACATCGACGCCCTGATGCAGAACATGCGCGACGCCATCGCCAACGGCATCAACACCATCGAAGCATTCGTCGAACTCATCAACGACAAGGAGGAATCCTGGGTCGTGAGCGCAACAAGTGGCGAGGACGCCGTACGCATCATGACCATCCACAAGTCCAAAGGTCTCGAATTCAAGGTCGTTCTAATCCCCTACGCTGGTTGGGAAATACAAAGCAAAACGGAGTGGAAACACCTCCTATGGGTGCCAGCAGATAAGCTAAACCTCGAGAGCAAGGTCTGGCACGGCAAAAAACTGCCCGTGAACTGCTCAAAGAAAGACTTGCTAAATACCCCCTTCGCCGACGAATATGCGCAAGAAGTGCGTGCCGATTTCGAGGACAACCTCAACCTCATCTACGTGGCACTAACCCGCCCCACCGACATCCTGATGCTATGGGGCGTCAACACCACGGCCGACGGTAGCGACAGCGCAGGCTCAATGGCCACATACCTCCATCGCGCAATGCGCCTCATAGACCCCAACACCAACATCAACATCCACCAAGAAGACATCCAATCCACCAACCCCAACGGCGAACCAATCTCCGCAACCGCCCTGACTGCCCAAATAGGCTCCCTCCAAATGCGCTCCGGCTCCACCACACAACACGACGAAACCGTCAACGTGTCCATGAGCCGCATATACATGCCCAGCGACAACCCCTCCGTCAACACCCAAGTAGAGATGGTCGAATACGAACGCAGCGTCAACATGGTAAGCTACGGCCTAACCATGCACGGCATACTCGAGCGCATACGCACCACCAACGACATCCACGACGCCATCCAAAACGCCGTCGCACAAGGCCTACTACTCAACTCCGACATCGACAACATGGAAGCCGAACTCAACCGACGACTAACCGACACCCCCGTAAAAGCCTGGTTCGACGGCTCCATGACCAACGTATGGGCAGAAACCACCATGGTCGGACCCGACAAACGACTACGCCCCGATAGAATAATGCGCGACACCAACGCCAACACAGTGATCGTCGACTACAAGTTCGGACACCGACAACGCGACGAACACATAGCCCAAGTCCTTGAATACAAACAATGGCTCAACAACGCAGGCTTCAACAACATCAAAGCCTACCTATGGTACTATTCGCTCTCCAAAGTAGTAGAAGTATAACCCCATAAGAGCAACGTCCCACCAACTCCTACCAACATCCTACCAACCTCCTACACAACTCCTACCCAGATGCATAAATGAAGCATACTTGAAGCATACTTGAAGCATGCCAGAAGCATCAAACCCCAAATACCTACCCCAAAAATATCCACTAAACCACTAACCCTCACACACTTCCAGCCCCATTTCCTCCCCAATTTTCTTTCACCTGCAACCAAAAAGAGCGGGAAGCGCACACACGCCTCCCGCTCTTCCGTTCGCCTCCCGCGACTACCGGATCGTCACCTCACCACTATCCGTCGAGCCGTTGACCGTATTGTCATACATCGCCTCAGCGGTTATAGCCGGCTGATAATAACGCCCCGCATACGTCGCGCTAAGCTTGACATCAATATGGAACGTCTTCCCAATCCCAAGATTATCCGCATAAAACAGCACCCGGTCATCCCGCACATCCACATACGAGCACAACTCCCCCTCCTCCACACTCAACGCCTCAACTCCCGCCGGCATGATGAACGTCACCGCCACATGCTCCAACTCCCGACCCGTCGTATTGCGCACCTCGACTTTAGCCCCAAACACATCCCCAGCCTGCATATTCTCTGTCGACTTCCACGAGCCACTGTCATCCGTATAGCTCACATCTATCGATAGCCCATTATCCGACGCACGCACCTGCCCCTGACCTATCTGGGCCGTCGTCGTGAGGGTGACGAACACATCCCCTTCGCCCTCATTCTTAACCCTTATGCCCTTCGCCGTGACGTCAACAGCCGAGTTCCACGTGCTCTTCTTCGTATCCACCGATGCCACCTTCTCCTTGTCAACATACACCGCCGCCTTCAGCATGCCCTTCGCCTGCCTCTTCTTCGCATAATGCGACCACGCCATCAGCGTAGTGCCAGTCTCATACGTACTCATCCATCCCCTCGACGCAAGTCTCAACCGTAGCGTCTCCGCCGTCTTCGGGGCGTTCGCATCATCCGTCAGCGTCTCCGCCAATAGTCTCCACGGCGTGCCAGCTTCGCCCCCCGCCTTCAGCAACGCCGCCGCCTCCTTCTTATAACCCGCCAACGCATACGCCGCCGCAAGCAGGTTATACGCGTCTCCAACATAACACCCCTGCGCTTTCCCGTTCAGCCGCTCCCGCAAACTGTTCATCAACGACAAGTTAGCCTTGTTGTCAAGGGCAAGCGCATACAGAGCGAGCGCGTTATGTTCCTCACAATATGTGCCTATCGTCTTAGTGAGATACGCCGCCAAATTCTTCTTGATGTTCGCCGGCACATAATAACCGCGACTCTCCGCCTCCGTCAAGAATATATACACGTATGCCGAGCACCAGAAGTTCGGGTCAGGATCCCCACTCCAATATGCCATGCCGCCCACCGACGTCACGTGACCCCCCAACCTGCTTATCACCGACTTGACGTTCACCTCAACCTCAGCCTTCTGCCCGTCCGACAAGTCCGCAAACATGTCAAGATACAACTGCGACAACGCCTTCGACGTCTTCTGCTCCGCGCATCCATGCGGATACTGCACAAGCTCATACACGCGCGACGCCATATTCAGCGGCTCATGCGTCCCAAGCTCCACCATCGCGCTCTCCATCTTGCCCTGCTTCGCCTTCAAATCCAGCGCCCACTCCTTCCCCGGCTTTATCACCGCATTCTCCGCCACCGACATCGTCTGACCAGCATAACGCACCTTCAACTTCGTCGTATAATCCGCCTTGTCCGACGCGCACTTCGCCACAACACTGACCGTCGACTCCGCCGCCTCATCTCCAGCCTCTATCTCAAACCACACAGTCCTGTCCCCTCCCTTCTTGAAATTCACCATCTGCTTGCTCTCGCCAACAACCTTAACCCCTCCCGCGGCCGCTATCTTAACCTCAACATCCCCCACAGCCTTGTCCGCCACAACCGTAGCCGACACCTTCGCTACATCCTTCACTCCAATCTGACGCGGCATCGTGCCATACATCATCAACGACTTGCTCACCTTGACGCTCTTATCCACACTCCCGCAAGCCCTGCCATCCGTGCCGACAACCATCACCCGCACACGCCCCACATAGTTCGGTATCGCCACCTCATGCACTCGCTTCTCACCCTTCTTGAGCGTGAACGGCCCAGCAAAATACACCATAGGCGTAAACCTGTTCACTATCGCCTTAGGCGAATTATTCAGCAAATCCTGGTCTCCACCTATGCTGAACAACTGCTCTATACGCCCACCGTATGCGCCCGCCACCTGGTTATATATATCCCACAGCGACACGCCCAACGCCTGACGAGCATAAAACGACGACCACGCGTTAGGCGTCTTGAATTGAGTCAAGTCCAATAGCCCCTCATCCACTATCGCCAACGTGTACGCCATAGGCTTCCCATCCTTCTCCCCCACCGTGACCTTCGCCTTCGTCAGCGGCTTGAACTCATCCACCGACATCACCACAGGGCTCAAATGCGTCTCGTCCGACGTCACCATCGCCTGCGCCACACCATACAACCGCATAGGCGCGTCATTCGTCGTCCGGTTATACGGCTGCACCATCGACACAAACGCATACACGTTCGGCGCCATATCCGACGTGACATCTATCTCCACCGACGTCTGCTCCGCCGTGCAATCCACCATCTTCGTCCCTATCGTGCTGCCTCCACGACACAAGTTGATAATGCCCTGCGCACCAGCCGACGACGGGAACGACACCGTCATCTTCTCCCCAACCTTATACTCCTCCTTGTCCGTCTTTACCTTGAGCTCCGTCGAGCTCTCCCCTCCATCACGTGTGCGATAATACATGCTTGGCCAGTCAAAGTATGTCAACAGGCTGGCCGCGTGCCCACTCCCGCTGTCACATGCGCGCACAAGGTATGTCCCCCAATCTCTATCAGCAAAGTTCAACTTGAACGTCGCCTTCCCATTAGCCCCCGACACAAGATTATACGTCTTGACAGGCTTATAGTATCTGCCCGAGTTGAAGTCGGCAAGCTCATCCGACGCACTCCACCACCAGTAATACGACATCCGATACACCTCAACCGTTATAGCCTCCCCCTTCAACGCCTTGCCATTTTTGTCCACCGCCGCCACCGTGATGGTGTGGTCAGAACCCGTGGCAAGCCTCGTCCTGTCAGGCTGCGGATTGAGTATGCCCACATACGACTTGTACGGCGACACAAGCGCAAACCGCGAGTCAGTACTGAACTCTCCCCCAGGCTCATACACACGCGTCACCACGTTCGCACGAAGCATCCCCGGCACTCCCATATCAATTTCAGGATCAAACGTCACCTTCGCGTCTCCATTCTCATCCGTAACCCCCGATGCAACCTCCAACTCGTTTGTCGAATATGTCCTCGTCGGGTCGTCAAACACAAAGCCAGGCCACTTGCTGAACGTCGTCTTGGTCGCCTCCATCGTGACCTCCGTCTCATAACGACGCCCACCCGACTTAGCCCCCGTGAGCCACTCCGCATGCAACGGCAACACCTGCCCCACCTCTATCATCGACGGCACGTCTACGTTTATCTTCAGACGGTTAGGCTTGATTGTCTCAACGCGCAACCGCTTACTGAACGTCGCGCCACCCACCGTGACCTTGGCTGTCCACGAACCAGTGACCGCCCCCTCGTCAGTAGGCACGCTGAACGTATACAGCCCCATCTCTCCCCCCTTGCGCGTCTGCTGCGACACAAGCTGACCAAGCGTGTTCGTGACCTCAAGCACCACAGGATGGCTCTCCGGCAACTTGCCCTGCGGGTCCTGAAGCATGAACGCGATATGCAGCGTGTCACCAGGCCGCCACACCCCGCGCTCGCCATATATGAACCCTTTGAGGCCTCCCGCATGCGTCTCAGCTCCCGACACGTCAAACGAACTCGTCGACAAATCCTCCGCAAGCTTAGTCCGCAAATACGAATGGTCTTCCCCCTTGATCCCCTCAATGTAGAACGGACGACCATTGTTCTCCGCAGGCACAACGACGGCCACACCCTCATCATTGGTCTCCGCCGTGCCTATAACCTGATTCTGAAAGTTATACGCCTTGACAGTGACACCCGCCATAGGCTTCGCCGATAGCAAGTCTAAGGCCACAACATTCGCCACATTGTCATCATCCACAAATGCCGACAACCCTATATTCGTGGCAAGCACATTACGACTGCTCCTGTCAAGAGCCATGTAATACGATGCCTTCGATGGGTCGCTCTCTTCATGCCAGTCATACTCCTCCCAATCATAATAGCTTTCCGAGAACCAAGTGTCTCCACTGTCAAACTTCGTGTTTAGCTCAGCGAGTATCACCCTGTCCTCCTTCTCCAGCTCCTCCAGGCTCTTCTGCTCCTGCTCAACTCCTGGCCACGCCGAAAGCTCCATAGGCGTGTCAAGCACTATATGATACATCGCCCCAGGCTCCGCCTTGAACATCCCCGTAAGGTCAAGCGAATACGTGTGCCAATCCCGAAAATCCGTCCCCTCGTCAAACAATATCGTCTTCACCGCCACCGGACGACCATATCGAGCCAAGTTATCCCCCCCGTCAAGGTCATTCTCGCTAAGCATCCTGACCACATTGTTCGAGTATATCCTGTACACCTTGACCCGCACTCCGCGCATATATATCGCTCGGAACGGCACCGTCACATTCTCCGTAAGGGGCACCACGACATTCTTCGTGGTGAACGCGGCATGTGGCTTCGACGAGTCAACCGACACATTCACCCTCTTATCCTCCCCAAGCTTCGCCCCCGTACTGCTCTTAATCGACGACGACAAGAACACCTCAACTGTGCCCCTCTTACCCGCGTCAGGATACAACCGCAACGTGTTCCCCACCACGTCCACCGTCTCACTCTCATTATCCACAATATACGCCAACCCCTTCATATCCTGCTTCCCACTAAGCCGCTTCGAGAACGTCACCTCCACATACGACGCGTCCCCATTCCGCATCTGCACATTCATCACCGACATCTCCCCACTCGACGGCACCTCCGTGCTCACAAGCTCCCGGTTCGCCCCCTTCTCATCCGACACCACAAGCGTCAACGTCTGCCTCTCCTTCACGGCCTTAACCTCCACAGTCATCGTATGACGCATACCGTCACCATGCTCCCACGTGGCCGCCCCCATCGATGCCACAACACTCTTCTCCACAGTCGCCGCATCCTCACTGTCCGATGTCACAATGTTGAACGTGAAGTCATACACGTTCTCTTCCTTCTCCTCAATACCGTCAAGATACCCCTGATAATACAGCGGCCTCGTCCTGACGCTGAAGCTGAACGCGCGATACTCCTCCTCCACATCAGGAAACATAGCCCTGATATCCGCCGTGACAGTATACTCCGTGCCACGCTCCAACGGCACCGACGGCGTGAACACCACCGTGCGGGCATCAGCAAAAGCCACACGCCCCTCCGCCGACGGCGACAAACTCAGTAGCTTGCTCAAGTCTACACTCTTCTGTGTCTCCTCGTCCACATCTTTCGATAGGACAAGCACTATGCTCCCGGAACAGGATACCTGACCCGACGTGAAGCCGTCTACATTAGGATTGTAGGCGGAAACCTGCTTCTCCGAGCAGGCGCAGAACAACAATGTGATGATTGCCAGGAACGTGGCCATAGCCATGCTCCATAATGTCTTGGGTGCCGTCATGGGGTGATTGTTTATGTTGAACTGAATATGTACTCCCCAAAGATATACTTTTCGGGTAATATTACACACCCCCCCTAATATTTAACATTTACTTTTTAAGCTATTATTCCTCCCCCCATCCTGTCGCACCTACAGTTGTACAGACGATGTCC
>CAZPPW010000014.1:0-34204 GCA_964588595.1 uncultured Marinilabiliaceae bacterium | reverse complement strand
CGTAGAGACGCCGCAGGCGGACGTCTCTACATGGGGGAGGTGTGCGAGGGTGGGGTGTGCAAGGGCGGGGGTTGGGGGAAAGTGAGTTTTGGGGGAGTGGGGAGAAAAGGGTAACTTTGAGGAAAAAGATAGAGAATGCCACGGAAACAGTTACACTTCACGTATTACGTCATGTCGTTTGCTCGGCTTATGACGCCCAAGTTTGTATTGAGATGGCGTGCCAAGAGATATATGGAGGAGGCGGAGAAGCGAGAGGACAGGGAGTTGATAATGCGGAGGGTGGAGTATTATAACAAGTTGGAGGGGGTGACGAGACTGGCGGAGGGAGGCACGAGGATAGGGGATCACACGTGGAGGAAGCATGTGGGGCCGTCGGTGTACTTCTTTGACACGGTGGAATATTTGAGGTATTTCCTTGCGAGCTATGTGTTTCATTACCAGCCTGGGGATGTGTGGTGGCTGTTTGACACGCCTACGATAACCAAGACGAGGCCTATCGCGGAGGGAGACCCGCGGTATAGGAACTCGGTGTTGATGAACCTGAACAAGCTCAGGCACTTCTTTTTCGTGAAGGACAAGACAGCATTCGCGGACAAGAAGCCGACGGCGATATTCAGGGGGGCGTGCCATGGGAAGCCGGAGAGGATACGGTTCTTGGAGATGTATAAGGGCAAGGAGGGGTTTGACATTGGGGACACGAGCAGGAAGCTGGAGGAGAGGTTGCAGTCGGAGAAGATGAGCATTGGGGAGCATTTGCCGTACAGGTATATCGTGACACTGGAGGGGAACGACGTGGCGACGAGCTTGAAGTGGGTGATGTCGACCAACTCGATAGCGGTGATGCCCCGTCCGACGCGAGAGAGTTGGTTTATGGAGGGCACGTTGGTGGCTAATTATCACTACATAGAGATAAAGCCGGACTTCTCGGACATAGAGGAACGGCTACGGTATTATAACGAGCATGTGGAGGAGGCGGAGGCGATAGTGGAGCATGCGCATGAGTATATCAGGCAGTTTGAGGATGCGCGGAGGGAGGAGATAATATCGTATTTGGTGGTGCGGAAGTATTTTGAGCGGACGACGGTGAGCGAGGATGGGGAGGCGCAGTTAACTTAGTAATTAAAAAACGGAGTTGGCAAAATACTTACAAATCAAAATAGAAGCACTATCTTTGTAGGGATAATTGGCAGTAAGTGCCCTAAAATTCCTACGACAATGGCAGACGAGAACAACATGGCGGCAGAGCCGCAAGAGGAGGGTGACTCTGAGAGGGGTTATAAGAATTATGATGGTGCGCCGCGGATAGACGCATTGGACCGTAAGATATTGAAGCTCATCATGGGGAATGCGCGCATAGCGTTTCTTGAGGTGGCGAGGGTGTGTGGTGTGTCGGGGGCGGCGATACACCAGAGGGTGCAGCGGTTGATGAACATAGGGGTAATCAAGGGGTCGGAGTTCATATTGTCGCCATCGAAGATAGGGTATCAGACGTGCGCATTCATAGGGGTGTTCTTGAAAGAGGCGGGGAGTTTCAATCAGGTTGTGGCGGCGATGGAGAAGATACCGGAGATAGTGGAGTGCCATTACACCACGGGTCGTTATGCGATATTCATCAAGATATACGCTAAGAGCAATGAGCACATGAAATATATCTTGAGCGACTGCATACAGCAGATACCAGGCATAGCGTCGACGGAGACAATCATATCGTTGGAGGAGACGTTTAAGCGTCAGATAGTGATGGATTAGGGTTGGGAGACGACATAAGACGGGAAGTGGGAAGGGCCATGCGTCGGCGGAGACTGATGTGTGGCTTTTTTGATAGGGGGAGGCAGGAGTTCGGCACATTATTTGCATAATTATGAGGGAGAAGGCATCTGATTGGGGATGCTGGACAAGGAATAGATAACAGACAAAAACAAACACCATGAAAGCCATAAATTCACTTATGATAGCTGCATGGGTCGGCATAGGGCTCAGTGCATGCTCAGGTTTAAGGCTCTCTGATACGAACGCCTTAGCAGATGACGTATATTATGACGGTAGCGGCGGAGGGGTAGCGGCGACAGCTCCGGCGGTGTCGACGAGTGTGTCGGCGAGTGACGTGTCGTCGTATGAGCGTCGTGTGGCGCAGTATGCGGGCAGCAGGACATCGACAGCGTATGACAACCGTGACTATTCGCAGATACAGCAGTATTACGCGAACGCGAGCTCAACGAACGGGGCGCAGGACACGTCGTATGTGATACCGTCGACGGTGAAGGTCACGGAGGTTAGCTCGGAGTATCCCGACAATGGGTATTGGGTAGACGGGTTTAACGGTTCGGAGTCAGACCAGTCGTATGCGGAGAGGATCATCAAGTTTCACAGGCCGCTTGTGTCGGTGAACTATTATTCGCCATTTTTCGAGTCGGCTCGGTGGTCGGGCGACTGGAACATATACGTTGACGGGTATGGGTCGACATATATGGTGCCGACGTGGTCGAACCCGTGGTATAGTGACTATTACTATGGCGGGTTGGCGTATGATTGGCGTTGGGGTCGTGGATGGGGTTTTGGCCTTGGATGGAACTGGGGTTCGTGGAATTGGGGGATAGGATGGTCGACTGGATGGGGTTATTATGATTGGGCATACGGAGGTTGGGGATGGCCTTATTATCATCATCATCATTATTTTGGGCATCCGTATAGACCACATCATGGAGGTCTTTTTGGGCCGGGACATGATGACAAGCCGCATCATGACTCGAACCGAGATGACAGGAGATATGAGCCGGTGCGGGCATCGCGAGCCGTCACGACAAATCAGACATACAGCGGGACAAGGCAGAGGGAGTTGACGACGAACCCGAGAGGAGAGGCCGCTGGGCAGAGATATAGGCAGACATACAGTGGTTCGGAGCGGTCGTATACGAGGACGACAGATGGCAGGGCCACGACAACATCGTCGTCGAGAGTATCGTCGAGCTATGGGACAAACAGCAGGACGAGGAGCGACGCGGCAGTGGGGAACAGCGAGAATGAGAGGGCGCAACGGGCGGCGTCGGCATACCAGAGCAACAGCAGGACAAGCGGCAACGGGGCGGCAGTGAACAATGGCGGAGATAATGCGCAGAGGACATCGTCGGCGTATCAGACCAACAGCAGGCGCACTACGACAGCCACTGAGAGCAACCAGACGTCGCGCTCGACCTACACACCTAACAGCAGGACAACGACACGCACCCAGCAGGCGCAACAGGGCGTGCAAAGATCGCAGCAGAACAGGGGCGGCTCGCAGTATAACACGAACACGAGACGATCGTCGTCCTCGTCGACGTACACTCCGTCGCGGAGCAACAACAACAGCTCGAGGTATAACGCGGGCAGCAGTTCGCGCAGCAGCAACAGGCAGAGCACAACGAGCGGCAGTTCGAGCAGGCCTCGGCAGAGCATGAGCAGCCAGAGGAGCAGCGGGTCGTCAAGGAGCGGGTCGAGCTTCTCGGGCGGCGGAAGGTCAAGTGGCGGTGGGCATAGCTCGGGCGGATCGCGAGGTGGCGGGCGTTCACGATAGGATAAGACACCAATACACACACATAAAGAGATGAGAAAGAGAGATTTGATGATAGTCCTTGGGCTTATGGGCGTACCCGCCATGGCCCAGGACTATACGGACGCGTTGCGATTCAACACCAATGATTTGCTGGGTACGGCAAGGACACAGGCCATGGCGGGAGCGTTTGGCGCTGTGGGAGCTGACTTGACGTCGATGTCGATAAACCCTGCGGGCATGGGCGTGTATAGGGCGACGGAGATGGGCATCACGATGGGAGTGAACGCAATAAAAGACGATGCGAGCTATTACGCGACGGAGTCGAGCGCGGACAGGGTTAAGGCATCGTTCAACCAGCTGGGTGTAGGGTTCTCGATAGGGAGGATGAGGGAGAATGGGGGTGGCGTTGTGGCGCATAACATATTTATTGGCTACAACAGGCTTGGGGACTTCAACAATGAGCAGACGTATGAGGACAAGTATGCCAAGAACTCGTTGCTGGACTATTTTTGCCTAAACGAGCAGAAGACTGGGGCGTTGACGGGCGGGTTGGCGTATGACGCTTATTTGACGAATGACACGGCTGTGGCGGGGAGAGCGGACAAGTTCACGTATAACGTGTGGGAGGAATTCGTGATAGACGGAGTGAACCCGTACTTTAGAGTGGACGAGAATGGGGATGGGTTGGTAGAAATCAAGAAGAGAGTGAAAGAGAACGGGTCGAAGGGAGACATACCGATTGGCTACGCGTTCAACGTAAACAACAAGGTGTATGTGGGGATGTCGCTTAATATCAGGACATTGCGGTATGAGCGTCAGACTACGCATGATGAGAAGTTTTGGGGATATACGGTGTATGCGAGTGACCCGACGGAGTATTCGTATTTCAATTATCTGAAGCAGAACGCGACAGGATTGGGGTTTAATTTGGGCGTGATAGTCAGGCCGATCTCGATATTGCGACTGGGATTCGCATTGCAGTCGCCCACGTTCTTTTCGGTGAGCGAGAAATATTGGGCGGAGATAGACAACCCTGCGCTTTCGGGGAAGGTGCGTTCGAACACGTATGAGTACGACTACAAGTATCGTGCGCCGAGCCGTTTTGTGGCGAGTGCGGCGGTTGTGTTGGGGAAGATTGGCATGGTGTCGGCGGATTATGAGCGGACGAACAACAGCAGAGCGAAGTTCTCGGAGAGTTCGGAAGATGAGGTTGAGGACTGGTCGTCGGAGGCGTCGAACGCGTACGATGACATTAATAAGGAGATGAAAGACAACATATTGCAGGCGTCGAACACGTTGAGGGTGGGAGCAGAGGTCAGTTTGCTCAGCCCGTTTTATGTGAGGGCGGGTTACAGGATGACGACGAACGCAGTGAAGAAGCCGTATTACGTCAAGGAGTCGGAGAATTTCGCGTACTCTGGGGGCATAGGGTTCAGGTTTAGCAACTTGTTTGTGGACTTGACGTATGTCCAGACGACGAAGAAGGGGGACCACTGGGTGCTGCCTGACTCGGCCGAACAGTACACGTATGAGGAGAATGCCCCGGCGGTTTTGACGCAGAAGACGCATACGGGGTTGGTGACTGTGGGAGTGAGATTTTAGGGAAGTGGGTATAAGATGAAAAAGGGCCTCCACGGGGACGTGGGGGCTTTTTTTGTGGGGTTGAGGGGGTGTTTGCAAGATTTGTGTATGTTGGTCGCGTGATTTGTGTATGTATGACGAATCGTTATGGATGGGGGAAAAATTGTTATTGGGATGTGTGACAATCGTCCAAAGGATGGGGGACAATCGTCCAGAGGAGGGTGTGGGGAGTATGTGTGTCGGTTTGGGATCAGATTTCTTTCAGTATCTGGGTGTGGAAAGTTCAGTATATCGTCAGTATGTTGTCAGTATCTGGGTGTATGAAGGGGGTATGTAGGGAGGATGTGGGTAGGAGTTGGGGAGGGTTGGGATGTGGGTTGGGGTAAAGTGGGGGAGAAATGGAGTTGGAGGGTTTGGAGGATAAAAGGTTGGGTTATGGGGGTGGTGGTAAGGGGAAAGTTAGTAAATTTGGAGTTGTTAAATTGCGGTTAATAGGTATCGTGATACCGAGCGAACAGTTAGACGAAAAAGGATGAAGATAGTATATATGGGGACTCCTGAGTTTGCGGTGGCGGCTTTGGAGGCGTTGATAGAGGCGGGTCATGAGATTGTGGGGGTAGTGACTATGCCGGACAAGCCTGCGGGGAGGGGTAGGCAGTTGAGGGGGTCGGCTGTTAAGGAGTATGCTGTGGGTAGGGGTTTGAGGGTGCTTCAGCCGGAGAGATTGAAGGATGAGGGATTTTTGGAGGAGTTGCGCGGGTTGGGCGCGGATATACAGGTGGTGGTGGCGTTCAGGATGCTGCCGGAGGTGGTGTGGTCGATGCCGAGGTATGGGACGGTGAACATACATGCGTCGTTGTTGCCTGATTATAGGGGTGCTGCACCTATCAACTGGGCGATAATAAATGGGGAGCGCAGGACTGGTGTGACGTCGTTCTTGTTGAAACATGACATTGATACTGGTGATATAATATTCCAGGAGTCGACGGAGATAGGTGAGGATGATGATGCGGGGACGGTGCATGACCGGTTGATGGAGATGGGTGCGAGGTTGGCGGTGCGGACGGTTGGTGCTATTGGGGATGGCAGCGCGGTTATGCGGCGTCAGGATGACATTGACCCTGGGACGTTGAAGAAGGCGCCGAAGATATTCAAGGAGGATATGCGTATTGACTGGGGGAAGCGGTCGGAGGAGGTGGTGAATTTGGTCAGGGGGTTGTCGCCATATCCTGCGGCGTGGACTGTGATGAGGGGTGATGGTGGTGTGGAGTTGTCGGTAAAGATATTCAAGGTGAGGCGTATTGAGGGGGTAGAATTGGAACATGGGGCGGTGAAAGTCGTAGAAGGAGAGAGGCTGATTGTGGGGACTGGTGATGGCGCGGTGGAGGTTATGGAGTTGCAGTTGAGTGGCAAGCGTAGGATGGGAGCGGATGCCATGTTGCGTGGGATGCGGTTTGAGGGGTGTTGGCGGTGTGAGTAATATAGGATATATATGGGACTGAGGTCGACTTGCGCGATAATATTGGTATGGATTAGCCTCCTGGCGAGTGGTCAGGGGACGAGTTATTATGAGGATGGGGGATATGACCCGATAGGGCGCAAGTTGTATTTCGTTGGGGAGGAGAGGCCACATACGGGGTTGCGGGGGTATTTGCTGGATGACGTGGGGGAGTATTTTGATGTGGACTCGTTGCTGTATTGCCATATAGGTGGGTTGGTGCATGGCAGGGCAAAGTTGATTAATGACTTCTTCAATGATGACTTTGTGCACTTTGGGGATAAGAGTGGGAAGTGTTATGTGGCGTTCAACCCGTTGTTTGACATGGAGGTTGGGTTTGATAAGAGTGGGGAGGGCAGTGAGCGCACGTGGGTGAACAGTAGGGGGATAATGGTGAATGGCAATATAGGGAAGAGGTTTTGGTTTTATGCGGACTTGACTGAGAATCAGGCTTATTTCGCGTCGTATTATAACAATTTGATAGACTCGTTGAAGGTGGTGCCGGGTATGTCGAACTATAAGATGATAAACAAGACGACATACGACTATGAGACGGCTACGGGATATATAGCGTTTCGGGTGGGTGAGCATGTGGATTTCCAGATAGGCAAGACGAAGACGTTTATTGGTGACGGGTATCGGTCGTTGTTGTTGAGTGACGCGGCGGTGGCGGTGCCAACGTTCAAGATGAGTGTCAAGTTCTTGGGTGCGAGGTATATGGTTATGGCTACTCAGCTTAAGGAGGCGAAGCAGGCGGTGGTGAATAATGGGTTCAGGTCGAAGTATAGCTTCACGCATTACCTTGAGTGGAATATGGGTAGGCGTTACACACTTGGGTTGTTTGAGAACGTGACGCAGGCGTCGTGGCGTAAGAATGGGGATTACCGTGGTGTTGACTGGGAGTATATAAACCCGTTCGTGGTGTTCAGGCCGTGTGAGTTTAACGCGGGGTCGCCTGACAAGATGATAGTGGGTTTGACGAGCAAGTTTGTGTGTACGGACTGGTTGACTGTGTATGGGCAGTTGATGTTCAACGAGTTCAGGATAAAGGAGCTTACGGCTGGTACGGGGTATTGGTCGAACAAGTATGCGTTTCAGATTGGGGTAAAGACGTTCGATATATTCAGGTGTGATGGACTTGACTTTCAGGCGGAGTATAATCAGGCTCGTCCGTTCTGCTACTCGCAGTATGACGCGTTGGGGTGTTATACACACTTAAATCAAAGTATGGCGCATCCTCTTGGGGCGAACTTCAAGGAGGGGGTGTTCATAGTGAATTATCACCATGGCCGGGCGAGGGCGAGGGCGCAGGTGAACCTTGCGGCGTATGGTGATGACTTCCCAGGGGATAGTGTCACGTATGGTCATAGGCCTACTGTGGCGTCGGACACGAGGAATGCGCAGTATGGTGTTAAGACGTTGCAAGGGTTGCGTACGGACTTGCGGTATTATGACATATCAGGCTCGTTCATAGTGAACCCGAGGACGATGTTCAACTTGTCGGCCGGGGTGCGCATCAGGACTCGCAAGAGCGAGATGACGGACGAGATATCGCGTCAAGTGTACGTGGCGGCGCGATGGAGTTTGAAGAGCAAATATTACGATTATTAGAGCAAGCACACAGAAGATACAATAACAGCATAGAGATGGAAACTGAACTAATCAAAGAGATATTGCATAAGGAGGCGGAGGCCGTGATGAACATACCCGTCACTGATGGGTTTGGCAGGGCGGTAGACATCCTGTATGAGCATGTGCATAAGCGAGGTGGCAAGATTATCATGAGTGGCATGGGTAAGGCTGGTCAGATAGCGGTGAACATGTCGACTACATTCTGCTCGACGGGATCGCCAGCGATATTCTTGCATCCTGCGGAGGCACAGCATGGGGATTTGGGGGTGATACAGCCTAATGACGTATTGGTGTTGATCTCTAATTCTGGTAAGACGAGGGAGATAGTTGAGATAGTGGCGTTGGCTAAGAACTTGTATGAGGGGTTGCCTATCATAGTAATCACGGGCAATCCTGAGAGCCAGCTTGCCCAGGTGGCGGACGTTGTGCTTGCCACGGGCAATCCTAAGGAGGTGTGCATATTGGGGCTCACACCTACCACGTCGACGACTGTCATGACAGTGATAGGAGATATCCTGGTAGTGACGCTGATGAAGAAGATAGGGTTCACGAGTCAGGAGTACGCCAAACGGCACCATGGGGGATACCTTGGTAATAAGTCGCGCCAACAGGCGGAGGATGAGGTCGTAACAAACAAGTAGACTATGGCAGACGAGGCATTACTGTCGTTGCAGAACGGCTCTGATATCAGGGGTGTAGCTACCGACGGTATCATAGGCGAGAGCGTCACACTTACGCAGGATAAGGTGGCGAAGTTGGGTCGTGGATTCGTGTTGTGGCTTAAGGGTTGGTTTAAGCCTGCACCGTTGCGTCCACGGCTGCGTGTGGCGATAGGTATGGATGCTCGTCTGACAGGACCAGAGTTTGCGGAGACGTTGAAGAGAGCCATCACCGAGGCTGGGGCTGACGCGTTATGTTGCGGGTTGGCCACTACTCCGGCGATGCTGTTTAGCACGTTGCATGACGGGTTGGATGTGGATGGCGCGATAATGCTTACTGGCAGTCACCTGAGCTTCAATAAGAATGGTATGAAGTTCTTCAGGGATGGCAGTGAGGTTGACAAGTCGCAGCTTACTGAGATAATAGGTCTTGCGTCGGATGGTGTTGTGGATGGCAATGTTGAGCATGGTGAGGTGCATATCTTCAACCTGTTGTCTGAATATAGTCATTCACTTAGGGAGAAGATCAAGGCGGACTTGCGTGGTGTGGCGGATGATGAGGAGCGGCCTCTTATTGGGTTGCGTATCGTGGTTGATGCGGGGAATGGGTCAGGCGGGTTCTTTGCGAAGAGGGTGCTTGAGCCGTTGGGGGCGGACACCACGGGTAGCCAGTTCTTAACTCCTGATGGACGTTTCCCGAACCATGTGCCTAATCCGGAGGACTATGAGGCTATGCGGTCGGTGTCTACGGCTGTGGTGATGTCGAACGCTGATATGGGGATTATCTTTGACTCGGATGTTGACCGAGTGGCGATAGTGGATGATGAGGGGAGGGCTATCAATAGGAATGAGTTTGTGGCTATGGCCGCTGCTATAACGCTTGAGGAGCATCCCGGGACGAGTATAGTGACTGACTCTATCACGAGTACGGGTTTGACGGAGTTTGTGGAGGGAGTGTTGGGAGGTCATCAGTGCCGGTATCAGAGGGGATATAGGAATGTGATAGGTGAGGCTATACGTAAAGATGAGGCTGGGAAACCTACATGGCTTGCTGTTGAGACAAGTGGTCATGCGGCGTTCAAAGAGAACCATTTCTGCGATGATGGGGCGTACTTTGCCACAAAGGTAATCATACGGTTGACCAAGCTTAAACATGAGGGTAAGAAGCTATTCTCGTTGATAGAGCGGTTACCCGTGCCACAGGAGAGTAATGAATATCGCCTGACGATCTTAGAGTCGGACTTCAGTCGTGCCGCAATCAGGGCACTTGACGGGTTGCGACAATATGTGGCGCAAATATCAGGTTGGGAGGAGGTAAACCAGAACCATGACGGGTTGCGCGTGATGTGCAATGACGAGAAAGAGAGTGGGTGGTTCTTGTTCAGGCTCTCGCTACATAGCCCGGTAATGGTACTAAACGTAGAGTCGGACGTATTGGGTGGTTCGAGGGAGATAGTGGACAAGTTGAAGATGTTTTTCAGGAATGTTCGGAGCATTGACTCGTCATCCTTGTACAAATAGAGAGGCATGCGCATTGATATATTGACATTGTTCCCGGCGATGTTTGAGGGACCATTTTCCGAGTCTATCATAAAGCGAGCTCAAGAGTCGGGGACTGTCGAGATATATACCCATGATATTCGTGAGTGGTCGACTGACAAGCATCATCGTGTAGACGACTACCAGTTTGGTGGTGGCGCGGGCATGGTGATGGCGATTCAGCCCATAGCCGACGCAATAGAGACGTTGAAGGGTGAACGTGAGTATGAGCATATCATATACGTGACACCTGATGGTGTGACGCTCAACCAAAGCATATCCAACCGTCTCTCGCTTAGTGGCAATATTATGATATTGTGTGGTCACTATAAGGGGATAGATCAGCGGATTAGGGACCACTATATCACTGATGAGATCTCTATTGGCGACTACGTGTTAACTGGTGGTGAGCTTGCCGCATGTGTGATTGTGGACAGTGTGGTGCGGCTTATTCCGGGGGCAATATCTGATGAAGAGTCGGCTTTGACTGACACGTTCCAAGATGGTCTGCTGTCACCTCCCATATACACGCGACCTGCGGAATATAAAGGTTGGAAGGTGCCAGAGGTGTTACTTAGCGGACACGAGGCGAATATTGAGAAATGGCGTGAGGAGCAAGCCTTGCAACGCACTAAGGCATTGCGTCCTGACCTGTACTCGCAAATAGGATTTGAAGAAGATAATGGCAAGAGGCACAAAGAACATGGCAAAAGCAAGTAAGAAAGGCATGTTGAGCGATGAGGAGTCTATGTCCTTAGCGGCTGCTCTCGACTGCGGGAGTATGTTGGATTTCATCCGTAAGAGCTATTCACCATACCATGCGGTAAGGAAATTCCAAGAGAAACTTGTTGAAGACGGATTCACGGAGCTGCGTTTGGGAGAGAAGTGGCAGGTGAAGAAGGGTGGCAGCTATTACGTGACGTATAACGGCACGTCGATTATGGCTTTCCGCCTAAACGATGACGCTATTGACAAAGGGTTAAGGATTGTGGCATCGCACTCTGACTCCCCAACGTTCAGGATTAAGCCTAATGGTATGACGTTCTCTGGCTCGATGGTTAAACTGACCACAGAGACGTATGGAGGTGCTATCTTGTATAGTTGGTTGGATAGGCCTTTGGCATTGGCAGGGAGGGCAATATTTAAGGGTAGCGATCCTTTGCATCCTGAGTCACGCTTAGTCGAGTCGAGCCATGTGGTTGGAGTGATACCAAGTGTGGCGATACACTTCAACCGTGGGGTAAATGAGGGAGTGGGGTTCAACAAGCAGGTGGACATGCAGATATTGGCTGCGACGGGTATGAATGCATCGGGTACAGACTTCAAGAAAGAGTTGTGCGGGACATTGAACGTTGACCCCAAGAATCTGCTTGATTATGATTTATATGCGTTTGACCCGTTGGTAGGGTGCATTGCTGGGCTAGACCAATCGCTCATTATAAGTTCACGGCTTGACAATCTAAGTATGGCGTACGAGTCGTACGATGCGTTTATCTCTGCGTCAGGTTCTAAGAACTCAATGATGTGGGTAATGCTCGACAATGAGGAGGTCGGTAGCGGGACAAAGCAGGGGGCTGCCTCGTCGCTTGTCAGGGACGTGTTGGAACGTGCGGTAAAGGCTCTATGGAAGGAGGATGACGCATTTATGAGAATGACGTACAACTCGTTCCTGGTGTCGGCAGATATGGCACATGCCTTGCACCCTAATCATCCTGAATTAGCTGATGGCACGAATAGGCCCGTCTTGAATGGTGGTCCCGTCATAAAGTATAATGCCAACCAGAAATACATGACAGATGCCGATGGCGCAGCAGTGTTCAAATTAGCATGCGAACGTGCGGGTGTGCCGTACCAGACCTTTGTAAACCGTAGTGACATGGCAGGCGGTTCGACCCTTGGCAACATCATGACGGGTCATCTGCCATTGCGAGGCGTGGACGTTGGGAATCCACTCCTTGCGATGCACTCATGCGTTGAGACGGGAGGCGTGTTTGATGGAATATACATGAGTAAAGCGTTGCAGGCCTTCTATGAAATGTAGAGGGGTGCAAACTATATTGTTTCTTAATGAGATAGACATTAATTTTGCTGATTAAAATAGATATCTAAGATTTTTCTGATGGATAATAGAAAAGTTGCGCTCATCACAGGTGTCACCGGACAAGACGGTTCATATCTTGCAGAGTTCCTGCTTGAGAAAGGTTATGAGGTTCACGGCACCATACGCCGCTCTTCAGTAGATTACCGCGAGCGTATAGCTCATATCGAAGGTCGTAAGAACTTCCATCTGCACTATGCAGACCTTGGTGACTCGATGAGTATCATGCAAGTGATGAGCAAAGTACGCCCCACAGAGGTGTATAACCTCGCCGCACAGAGCCACGTGCAGGTTAGTTTCGACTCCCCTGAGTTCACTTGTGACATTGACGCCACGGGTGTCTTGCGTATTCTTGAGGCCATCAGGCTTTGTGGACTGACAGACACATGCCGTATGTATCAGGCGTCAACCTCTGAGCTTTATGGCAAAGTAGAGGAAGTACCCCAGAACGAGAACACACCTTTCCACCCATATTCCCCATACGCAGTAGCCAAGCAATACGGATTCTGGATTGTCAAAGAGTATCGTGAGGCGTATAATATGTTCTGCTGCTCTGGCATCTTGTTCAATCACGAGAGCGAGAGACGAGGTGAGACATTCGTGACACGCAAGATTACTCTTGCTGCGGCACGCATCAAGCAAGGCAAGCAAGAGAAGCTCTACCTTGGCAATCTCGGTTCGCTACGAGACTGGGGTTATGCAAAAGATTATGTCGAGTGCATGTGGCTCATCCTTCAGCATGACACGCCTGAGGATTTCGTCATTGCCACTGGCGTTCAGCATAGCGTCCGTGAGTTCTGTTATTATGCGTTCAAGCATGTTGGCATAGAACTCGAATTCAAAGGTGAAGGCATTGACGAGAAGGGCATTGACAAAGCGACAGGCAAAGTACTCATTGAGGTGTCGCCTGATTTCTTCCGTCCGACTGACGTTGTCAATCTATGGGGAGACCCGACCAAGGCAAGAGCAGAATTGGGATGGGATCCCAACAAGACGTCATTTGAGCAACTCGTTAAAATCATGGTCGACAGTGACATGGCCAAAGTAGCCGCAGAGGATGCTGGTCAGCGTGTACGCACCAATCTTGCTGAATATCTCGAGAAGGGTATAGTGAAATAATCTGGACGTTAATTCTTTGTGATCGTGCTTAGTAAAGAGTCTAAGATATATGTGGCAGGTCATCATGGACTTGTCGGCTCGGCCATTTGGGATAATCTCAAGAGGCGCGGGTATAATAATCTCGTTGGGCGTTCTCACAAGGAGCTTGATCTCACAGACCAAGTGGCAGTCAAGAAGTTCTTTGATGAAGAGCGACCTGACGCTGTGGTCCTTGCTGCGGCTTTTGTGGGTGGCATAATGGCCAACTCGCTATACCGCGCAGATTTCATCATGCAAAACATGATGATGCAGTGCAACGTCATTGGCAATGCGTATTCCCATGGGGTCAAGAAACTTCTGTTCCTCGGCAGCACATGCATATACCCCAAGAATGCGCCACAGCCTATGACAGAGGATGCCCTCCTAACTTCACCACTCGAATACACCAACGAGGAATATGCCATAGCCAAGATAGCCGGTCTCAAGATGTGCGAGAGCTATAACCTGCAATATGGCACCAACTACATTGCCGTAATGCCCACAAACCTTTACGGCCCTAACGACAATTTCCACCTTGAGAACAGCCATGTCATGCCAGCCATGATGCGCAAGATATATCTTGCCAAACTCATTGCTGATGGCGATTGGAAAGCCATACGCACCGACATGGATAAACGTCCTATAAACCCTAACGAGAAGTTAAAGCAGATTATCGGTGAGGGTAACGTTGACGGAACAAACACAGAAGAGCGCATTCTTAAAGCCCTTGAATTCTATGGCATATACAACAACAAGGTTGTACTTTGGGGCACAGGCACACCACTTCGTGAGTTCCTTTGGAGCGAGGACATGGCAGACGCCAGCGTACACGTGCTACTCAATGTTGACTTCAAGGACATCATAGGCATAGAAAAGTACAGCTCTGTGTTCTACGGCGCAAAGGCCAATGGGGCCGTAGACCGCAACAATAGTGAGGGACGCGGTGGAGCTATACCTTCACTTGGTGAAATACGCAACTGCCATATCAACGTAGGCACAGGCAAGGAACTTACTATCCGGGAGTTGTCCGAACTTGTGGTCAAGGCTGTAGGCTTTAAGGGCGTTGTTGAGTTCGATGCGTCAAAGCCCGACGGCACGATGCGCAAGCTCATAGATGTCAACAAATTGCACTCACTCGGATGGAAACATAGTGTTGAAATCGAGGATGGAGTGCAGAAACTCTTCAATTGGTATCAAGACAGCTTGAAATAATTATCCTTCCATAATGGACATAAATAATGCCAAAATAGCCGTAGCTGGTACTGGCTATGTAGGGCTAAGCATTGCGACCCTTCTTTCTCAACATCATCAAGTCAAAGCCGTTGACATCATTCCCGAGAAAGTCGATAAGATTAATCGGCGTATCTCCCCAATACAAGACGACTATATTGAGCAATATCTACGAGAGAAACAACTAAACCTCATTGCCACACTCGATGGTCGTGACGCATACAAGGATGCTGATTTCGTTGTCATAGCAGCCCCCACCAACTATGACTCCGTGAAGAACTATTTCGACACATCGCATGTTGAGGAGGTTATCGACCTTGTTCGAGAGGTCAACCCTAACGCCATAATGATTATCAAGAGTACCATCCCTGTTGGTTACTGCTCTTCCCTCTACAAGAAATATGGCAATGGGTTGCGACTTCTCTTCTCGCCCGAATTCCTTCGTGAGAGTAAGGCTCTCTATGACAATCTATACCCAAGTCGCATAATCGTAGGATGTCCTGACGCTACGCTCTCCGCTAATGTCGAAGCACTTACCCAAGCAGCTCATGACTTTGCCCACCTACTTCACGAGGGGGCTATAAAGGAGAATATAGACACTCTCTACATGGGTCTCACTGAGGCCGAGGCGGTTAAGTTGTTCGCCAACACTTACCTCGCACTTCGTGTTAGCTACTTCAATGAACTTGACACCTACGCTGAGATGAAAGGTCTCGACACTCAGAGCATCATCAAGGGAGTAAGCCTTGACCCACGAATCGGGGACCACTACAATAATCCATCGTTCGGCTATGGTGGCTACTGCTTGCCAAAGGACACCAAACAACTTCTCGCCAACTATGCTGACGTGCCAGAGAACCTCATAGAGGCTATTGTTGAGAGTAACCGCACACGTAAGGACTTCATAGCCGACCGTGTGCTGCATAAGGCTGGCTACTACGACTACTACAACCGTGGCGACTATGATCCTACCGCAGAGAGGCATTGCGTCATAGGCGTTTACCGTCTCACCATGAAGTCCAACTCCGACAACTTCAGGCAAAGTAGTATTCAAGGTATCATGAAGCGTATCAAGGCTAAGGGCGCTGATGTTATAATCTACGAGCCAACTCTCGAAAATGGCAGCACCTTCTTCGGCAGCAAAGTGGTCAATGACCTTGACGAGTTCAAGAAAAACAGTCAAGCCATCATAGCAAACCGCTACGACAAGTGCCTTGACGATGTGCTGAGCAAGGTATACACCCGCGACATATTCCGACGTGATTAGCTCACCACGTAAGTTATGACAATATGATAAAGTCAGGAGTCTGACGTAGCTTCTGACTTTATCTGATTAACTCTCGACAAGTCATCTACCATACATGCCCAGCATAAGAATATGGATTTCAGCATTCCGCCTGCGCACTCTACCGTTGTCGTTCGCCATTGTGCTCACGAGTGCAGCGGTAGCAGTCCAAAATTCTTGCTTTTCTACTGCTATATTCATTCTTGAGCTGACCACTACCCTATTTCTTCAGATTCTCTCCAACCTTAGCAATGACTATGGCGACACTGTCCATGGTGCAGATTCAGGAGAGCGAGTAGGGCCTCAGCGCGCTGTGCAGAGTGGCGCAATATCACTGTCTGCAATGCGACGTGCTGTCATTGTGCTCAGCGTGCTTGCATTGCTCTCAGGCATTGGATTGCTTTGGGTGGGCTACGAGCATATAGGGTTACTGAACGTTGTCATACTCCTTGTCGTTGGGCTATTGTGCATCGGTGCAGCAATAACGTACACCGCTGGCAAACATCCGTATGGTTATGCCGGCCTTGGCGATTTTAGCGTGTTTATTTTCTTCGGTATTGTCGGTGTAGTTGGGTGCTACTTCTTACATAGTGGCTCACTTTCTACAAGTATATTTCTACTTGCCTCTGCCATAGGGTTCCTATCAATCGGAGTCCTCAATATGAACAACATACGTGATATGCAGAGCGACATTACAGCCAATAAACGCACTATCCCTATTATTATTGGTAGGAACAATGCCAAGCGTTACCAGTTTATACTTATGACAATGGCTATCATCCTCATTGCCACGTACATAGCCACATTCGGCACTAATCTCCAATGGATTAGTCTTATTGTCGCAATCCCCTTGATGTCTAATGCCATACGCACCTTGCGCAATGATTCGCACACATTCTTCGACTCTCAACTAAAGCTGATAAGCATCAGCACATTCCTTTTCTCCATAACCTTCTTGCTCACAAGCACGTTATAAGGTCATACAGTACCTATCATTCAACCATTCTCCCCAGTGTACCCTGAACAGATTTTGTTAAATTTGCAAAAACAGCTACTTCAGCTCTAACCTGTCTAAACATCAAATTCCCAATGCACGCCAACAAACGGCAATTCTACCTCATGACGCTTTGTGTCAGCATATTGCTGACAATAACGTCGTGCATACCTCAGAGGCAAATAGTCCTCGTTCGTGACGCAATACCCGAAGAGTCGGTATTCCCTACGACACCAGAGGTCACAGAACGCTACATACTCAAGCCTAACGACTACTTGTTCATCAACGTATCGTCGCCCAACACTGAGCTTTCAGCATTCTACAACCCCCAAAATAACCAAAAGACCACCTCCAGCTCATCACGTCAGGATTTATACTACTATGGACTTGACGATAGTTGTTGTATTGACTTCCCAGTGGCTGGACGCATCGATTTGAAGGGATGTAACGTGCGCCAAGCCAAGGAGAAGATATATGAGGCCATATCTAAGACTTTGTCAGGCTTCACACTCACGGTGCGACTTGCTACCAACACATTCTCGATATTAGGTGAAGTGAGCAAACAAGGGCAATATACCATGTCGCGCGACCAGATGACAATATTCGATGCTGTCTCAATGGCTGGAGGTTTCACCTCATACGCTAAACGCCGCGAGGTAAAATTGTTACGCAAGGATGAGATGGGCAATGTTAATGTGCATGTGCTTGACCTCACACGTAGCGACTTCATCATGTCGGACTACTACTACATCTACCCAAATGATGTCATCTATGTACGACCATTGTGGTTCAAGATGTTTGGCTTCAGCGAGACCTTCTCCGTCACGCTTGTCACATCGCTCGTGACACTCTATCTTCTCATTCGACAGCTAACCTAACTATACCATAGCCTTTTTATGGACAACAAGAACAATCCTCAGGTGGAACAGGACGACGACAATATTCTCTCGTTTCTTGACTTCAAGAAGCTACTGTCTGATGTCATACGCTTCTGGTGGCTATTCGTAATTTCTGTGGCCATCATATTCGTCGGTCTTAAGATATATCACAGGTATAAGCCCTTAGTGTACTCTGCCGAAGCGTCAATAATAATCGACGTGGAAGGCAAGAGCGGCTCACGAACAGACATTACCCAAGGTATAGTACTCGGACAGGGCATGCGCAACTTCGACAACCAGTTAGCCATACTTAGTTCGAGAAGTCTGACAGAGAACGTGGTGAACGACATGGGAATATTCATCTCATACTACAAGGAAGGACGTATCCGTACAGATGAGATGTACAAACAAGACGAATACATGATTATCATGGATTCGACCCACGTACAGCCACTCAACGCAAGAATATACCTGCTACCCAAAGACCAAAGCTCATTCTCCATCAGCGTCAACGCAGACAACATAAACCTCTACAATTATCACAATAGGGAGCATGTGGGGAAAATCGAAAGTATCAATTTCGACGGCACATTCCTCTACGGCCAACCCATCATCACCCCATGGTGCGCATTCACTGTCATCTGTCAAAAACCTTTGACTTCCAAGGTATACGCCATGTTCAATGACCCTGATGCCCTTGTAGACCACTTTGTCTCATCACTATCAATCACACACGACAAGAAGTCAGAATCATCTGTCGTCACATTAGGGATGGTAGGTACAAACAAACGCAAGAACATCGACTACCTCAACACGCTCATCAAGTGGTACATAAACGACAATCTGCACCAGAAGAACGAGATGTCGGAAAACACCATTCACTTCATCGAGAGTCAGTTGGCTGTGCTGCAAGACACGTTGAGCAACGTGGAGATCGAGCTTAGTCATTTTCGCTCACAGAATGGCATACAAGACGACCTGTCCAAGAAAGGGACAGAGCTACTCGACGAGATAAAGGAGTACGATAAAGACCTGAAACAACTCCAACTGGAGAGCAACTACTACGACTACCTGGAACTCTATTTCGCTAACGACAGCGTCATGAAGGGTGATATTGCCCCTGCCACATTCAAGACGCAACGACCAGTGATAAGCGAACTGCTCAACAACATCCTCGACCTGAACTCCAAGAAGCAGATATACAGGGACACCTACGGCAAGGACGGCAACCCAATGTACGACGCTCTCAACGCAGAACTCAACATTGCCCGCAACACACTCCTGACCAGCATCAAGAGTCACAAGCAAATGGTGCAGGACAACATCAATGAAGTCACAACAAAACTCGCAGGATTCAACTACGAGGTGTCACAGCTACCCGAGAAGGAACGCCGACTGCTTGGCATTGACCGTAAATTCAGCCTCAACAACGACGTATTCAACTTCCTGATGCGCAAACGTGCCGAAGCTCAGATACAGAGGGCCTCTAACACCTCCGACCATAAGATCCTCGACACTGCCGAGACAATGGGAGTAGTAAGCCCGAAGATAAAACGCAATCAGGTAATGGGATTGGCCGTGGCCATCATTATCCCCCTTATCTTCCTCGTACTGAGGCAACTTTTAGACCGTAAGATTCGCACCCTCAACGATGTCAACAAGGTCTCAGACTACTCAATAATAGGCGAGATACCCAACAGCAAGAAGGAGACACCTTTCGTAGTCCATGAACATCCCCGCTCCAACATATCAGAGGAGTTCCGCCGCATACGCATCAAACTCGACTTCATGGCCAAAGGTAAGCACCCAGCAGTATTCTGCGTGACCTCTGCCATGCCTGGCGACGGCAAGACGTTCTGCTCCCTCAACATTGCGTCAGTCTTCGCAATAGCCAATAAGAAGACCCTGCTGCTGGGCTTCGACCTACGTAAACCCGGTCTCTCAAAACTACTCGGACTGACAGACCACGTGGGCATATCCGACTACCTGATAGGCAACTGCACCCTCGAGGAGGCCATCACGTCGCACTACGGCATGGACGTTATGTGCACCGGCACTATACCACCCAACCCATCAGAACTTATCATGAGCCCTGCATGCGAGCAGATGATGGAGGAGCTGAAGTCAGTATACGACGTTATCATAATCGACACGCCACCCGTAGGACCCGTATCCGACGTGTTCCTCGTGACTCGTTGGTCCGACGCCAATATCTTCGTGGTACGTCAAGACTATACTGTCAAAGAGGCTTTCAAGGATGCCCTAAACTCCGTCAAAGACAATGAGATTGGTAACGTAGCCTTAGTAGTCAACGACATCAATAACAGCAAGTCTCGCTACGGCTATGGATACGGCTACGGCCACTATGGTCATCGCTCAAAATATGGCAAGTACGGCTACGGCTATGGCTACGGCGACAAGTCCTACGGTGACTACGTGGAAGAATAACAATAACTTACAATGCTCACGAACAAACATTTCAACGCACTTATCATAGCAGTCGTCACGGCTCTATTCGTCATATCTTGTGGTCCTGGCATTAAGGTGGCAAAGAATAAACCTTTCCTCGATGCCAACGCACTTGTAGGCCAAGGACGCTACGCCGAGGCACTTGACATATACATGGCTCACAAGGGCGTCATCGCATGGGACAGCATCTCCCTACGCAACGCCACGATAGCAGCAAGCGAGACAAACCACGACAGCCTCGCCGCCGTATGGGGATTCCTATACCCCTCCACCGCCGACACACTCAAGTTGAAGTCTTTGGGCAATAGCCTTAAACGTCTCGGTCGTGACGAAGAGAGGACAAACCTTATTCTCTCCAACGAAAACACCTTCACATACATACTGGGCAACGTCGAAGTACAGAACGTCAAGGCCCGTTTCTACGCCCAAAACAACGACGATAGACTACTCGACCTCTACCCCACCCTATCCGATAATACCGTCAAAGCCGAGGTGTTCGACACTTTCTACAAGAAGGCACAGTCACAACTGACCGCCAAGGATCTCGAGAAACACTGCGTCGATATCCTAAAGTCAACCCCTAACCAGACTACTGCCCTCATGCACATGGGACGGTCAAAGTACAAACAGGCCGAAACCAAATATGCCTCAGCCATGGACGACTACAACAAGAAGAAGTCGCAAGCCGCCTACGCATACCTGACACGCGACCTCAAGAAATACGTCACACCCCTCTACAAGGAGAGCCGCACATACTTCGAGAAGCTCCTCAAACTCGACTCCAAAGACAAGACGATAGTCAAATACCTCATCAACATCAACGACCGTCTGAATAACCAAGACGAAGTGAAACGCCTAAAGAAACTACTGTGATCAGGCTGATCTGCTTTGTTCTACCTCTGATAGTCTACTTCTGCGCTGAGCAGATATATGGCGGCGCAATAGCACTGTGCGTGGGCTTTGGTGCGACAGTGCTTGTAAACATAGTGCGCTTTCTTACTGGAGGGCGGTTCGATGTCAAGGAGGTACTGACCGACTTCGGCTTCCTTCTTGTGTTCGGCGTAGCGGATATCATCGTGGCACATGTGAACCATGACGCGGCATCATTGGTGACAGCCCTGATATTTACCTTGATTCTCACTGCTATACCCATCATAGGAGTCAAAAGGGTTATGGGAGGTATGTTCGATAGCGTCCGACCAGGCTTCTCCGATAATGCCTACCTTATGTCGCTAATGAAGCAAAGCTTACAGCGAATGGCTCTATGGAGCGCACTGGCATCCCTCTTATACTTCATCGCCCTACTACAACCCAACACCAACGCCTCACTATGGATTAACGACTACTCCATATACGTTGTCATAGTGGCCTATCTCGCCTCCGAGATAATATTATCAAGGATTCGTAAGAACCGCTACAAAAACGTGGAGTGGGTACCCCTAATCAAGCAAGACGGCAAGGTCGTCGGAGGTGCCCCACGCCCTCTCGTGCACAACGGTAGCCACTGGCTACACCCCGTAGTCCACCTCCACGTGTTATCCCACGACCACAAACGCCTACTCCTACAACTACGCCCACAGTCAAAGAAAATCCAACCAGGACGATGGGACACCGCCGTAGGTGGACACATAACCCTCGGCGAAAACCTACCCGACGCCCTACGACGTGAAACAGCCGAAGAGATAGGCATTACCAACTTTAACGCCAAACTCACCAACCGATACGTCTGGCACTCCGACGCCGAGGACGAATATGTCTTCGTGTTCCAAACACAAAGCGACGGCCCTTTCAACCCAACTAACATCGGCGAGGTCGACGAACTACGCTTCTGGTCTGCCCACGACCTCTCCAACGCCATCGGCAAAGGCCTACTGACCCCCAACTTAGAACACGAGCTCCAACACGGACTACTCAATCAACTGACCAACAATTAACATCATGCGCAACCAAACACATAATATCAAAACTGCCATAGTCACCGGAGCTACCTCAGGCATAGGCCGCGCCACAGCACTCACTCTCGCCAGACTCGGCTACAATGTCGTCATTACCGGCCGACGACTTCCCCTACTGCAAGACCTCTGCCGTGAGATAGAGAAAACCTCAGGTGTCGAAAGCTACGTCCTATGCTTCGACATTCGCGACAAGCATGATGTCTTCGACTCCTACGATATGCTACCCGAATCATGGAAGAAACACCTATGTGTATGCGTCAATAACGCCGGACTTGCTCTCGGTGCCGACAGCTTCGAACTATGTGACGACAACGACTGGGACACCATGATTGACACTAACATCAAAGGACTACTCTACATGTCCCAACTTGTGGCCAACACTATGAAGACCAACGGCTTCGGACATATCATCAATATCTCAAGCGTAGCAGGCAAACACGTCTACTACGGCGGCAACGTCTACTGTGCCACTAAACACGCCGTAGACGCCATAACCCAAGGTATGCGCATCGACCTCCTCAACTACGGCATAAAAGTCTCCTCCATATCCCCAGGCATGGTCAACACCGAATTCTCACTCGTCCGATATAAGGGCGACAAGGATAAAGCCGATAACGTCTACAAGGGCGTGAAACCCCTCTCAGCCCAAGACATCGCCTCAACAATCGAATTCATCGTCACACGCCCTCCCCACGTATGCGTCAACGACATCCTCATCATGCCTACCCAACAGGCCTCCCCCTACTACGTACATAGACAAGAGTAGCGCACCCCATTCATCCCAACATACCATGACACACCTGCGGCACTTCCTCTCGACAGTAGCTGCAACACTCGCCATACAGCTCACACCCGCCCAAGAAATCAACGGCCACGTCACCAGCCCCGCTTCCGAAGGCGCACAACCCCTATCCGGTGCCTACCTGATATGGCTCGGCACAGCCCACGGCACTATCTCCAACCCCGACGGCTCCTACAACCTACAAATGCTCAACAACGGCGCCCCACACCCCCTCATTATCTCCTACGTGGGCTACCAATCCGACACCGTCTACATCAACTCCCCAGGCACATACGACTTCTCCCTACAACCCATCCTCATAGACGACGTCGAGGTACGTCAACGACGCCTCGGCAACACCATCGACCGACTATCCCCACAGCTCACAGAGAACGTCTCCGCCGACGAGCTAAGCAAAGCCGCCTGCTGCAACCTCGGCGAAAGCTTCCAGACAAACGCCTCCGTCGACGTTAACTATGCCGACGCCGCTACCGGTGCCAAGACCATACAACTGCTCGGCCTCCAAGGACGATACGTCCAAATGATGAGCGAGAACGTCCCCTCACTACGCGGCATAGCCTCCCCCTACGGCCTATCCTACATCCCCGGCCCTTGGATGAACGGCATTCAACTATCCAAAGGTGTTGGCACAGTAGTCAACGGCTACGAAGCCATTACCGGGCAAATCAACATCGACTTCAAGAAACCTGTCGCCACCGACGAAGTGGCATCCCTCAACCTCTACTCCTCAACAGCCGGCAAAATAGAAGCCAACGCCTCCGCCAATATCAAAGTAGGCCCACAAGTCCGCACCAACATCATGCTCAACATCTCCAACAACCTAACGGACATGGACCACAACAACGACGGCTTCCGCGACGAACCTCGCACCAAACAGCTCAACCTCTTCAACCGATGGTACCGACACACCGACCGACACACCCTCGACATCGTCCTCAAATCACTCAACGAGCAACGACTCGGCGGACAAACCACCTACCACAACTCCACCCGCAACGGCGTATACGGCGTACGCATTGAGACCGACCGCCTCGAATCATGGATGAAGAACGGCTTCACACCCAACGACGCCTTCTCCATAGGCTTCCCCATAGGCTACACCTACCACCACCAATCCTCCTCCTTCGGCAACCGCTCCTACATCGGCACACAACACTCCTATAACTTCAACAGCATAGCCAACTTCAACAACGGCGCCACTCACGAGTTCCACACCGGCATATCCTCACAAGGCGACTTCTACCGCGAACACACCAACCTCAACGACACAACCATCCACTCCTCACACAACGACCTCTCCTTCGGCCTATACGCACAATACACCCTACGTCTCGACAACATCCTATCTCTCATCATAGGCCTACGCGCCGACCACCACAACCACTACGGCACATTCCTCACACCTCGCCTCCACCTCATGCTCACACCCACCGAGCACACCTCCATAAGGCTCGCCGCAGGCAAAGGCCGTAGAGCCGCCTCCCTAATGGCCGAAACAAACCACCTCCTCACAAGCTCCCGACAATGGCACATATCCGACACCTACGGACAAGAAATAGGCTGGAACATCGGCGGCAGCATAACACAATACCTCTCCCTCCTCAACCACGACATCACTCTGATTGCCGAATACTTCCACACCTCCTTCTCCCGACAACTCATAACCGACTTGGACCAATCCCCACATACCCTCCACGCCTACTTCTCCAACAAGCACTCATGGGCCAACAACCTCCAACTCGAAGCACGTGCCAATATCCTCCGAGGCCTCGACATAACCGCCGCCTGGCGATACAACAACAACCAACTATTCCTCAACAACCATTGGCAACGCCGACCACTGACCTCCCGATATAAAGCCCTCATCGCCCTCTCCTACCAGACCCCACTCAAGACCTGGCAATTCGACACCAACCTCCAACTCAACGGCGGCGGACGCCTCCCCTCCACACTCTCCAACCCCACCCCACACGCACGCCCCGACACTTTCCACTCCTACCAACTCCTCAACGCCCAACTCACCAAATGGTTCCGACGATGGAGCATCTACCTCGGTTGCGAGAATATCACCAACTATACCCAACCCAACCCCATAATCTCCCCGGGCAACCCCTTCAGCCCCTACTTCGACGCTTCACTCATCTACGGCCCACTAATGCCCCGGCGCTTCTACCTCGGACTACGATGGCACTACGATAAATACTAACCCCTAATACATTAACAATGAATAGACTACTTCTCATCCTCATGGCGCTCCTGACTTCCGTCTTCTTCGCCACCTCTTCCCTCGCCGACGGCAAGGACAACAAGCTCTCCACCGTCACCTTCGCCACCAACCTCCACTGCGATAAGTGCAAAAAGAAAATCGAGGCCAACATCCCCTTCGAGAAAGGTGTCAAAGACCTCCACGTCGATGTCAAGGCAAAAACTATCACCATCACCTACCGCAACGACAAGACCTCTACCACACGCCTACAACAAGCCATACAGAAACTCGGCTACACCTGCCTCATCAAAGAGGAGTCCAACCCTCAACCCTCCAACTAACCTCCCCTCATCCTCCCCACATCCCCCCTCCATACACCCAGATACTGACGATA
This sequence comes from uncultured Marinilabiliaceae bacterium, assembly GCA_964588595.1. Classification (GTDB taxonomy): domain Bacteria; phylum Bacteroidota; class Bacteroidia; order Bacteroidales; family Marinilabiliaceae; genus W3P20-009. Next base: position 8,315 of record CAZPPW010000014.1, on the reverse strand, counting down.
TACTGACAATATACTGAAGTTTCCACACCATTATACTGAAAGAAAACTGACCCAAAGCTCACAATTATACTCCCCGCGCCCTCCCGTGGACGATTGTCACACATCCCCTGATAATTTGTCCCCCATAAATAAAACAGTTTGTCACACACGAAATATCAATTTTTCTACCCCATATCTCGCGAATTATATTATAAGGCACCCCCAGGAGCCAACTCCCAGGGGTGCCTTTCGCAGATTATGAAGAGGATGTACTTGCCTTCTATTTAGCAAATGCGGCTATCAACTCCTCCGACGGTGAACCGCTCGCCGTGAACGCGCCCTTACCATATCCGTTCCAACTGCCCTCACCAGCGTCATACGCCTCAGGCTCCCAATAGAACACTCCCTTGCACGCCGATACCTCCTTCTCGCTCCTCACCACCGCATCCCTCAGTGCCTTGGCCGCATTAGCGTTATCTATCTCACAACCAAGCTCCACAAGCATCACGTCGCAACCATATTTGTTGCTCACATTGTTCATAGCCGTGATAGAGTTCTCTATATAGTTCTCATACCAATTGTCGTCCGTGAAATACGGATACAACGACAATCCCAATATGTCAAACTCTATCCCGCTCTGCACCAGCTTGTTAAGCCTATACGTTATATTCCCCTCTTTCTGCGCGTTCTCAAAGTGCAATATCGTCTTGGCCTGTGGGTATATCTCCTTGACTGCCTTACACCCAGCCGCGTGCAACGTCACGTAATCCTCCGGGCTCTCCCCACTGACGTCCGTCGCCGACCCGTCAGAGTTTGTCGTGCACATCCCCACGCGCGACTCGTTGCCTATCTGCACCCACGTCACGTCTATACCATTGACGTACAGCGTCCTGAGCACATTACGCGTGTAGTTGTACAACCTCCCCGCCATCTCCTCCACGCTCGCCGCGTCATCCCACACCGACGGCTTATGCTGCTGCCCCGGGTCCGCCCAACCATCCGAGTAGTGGAAGTTTATCATGATGTAATACCCCAACGCCTGGGCCCGCAACGCCTTAGCCAGCACGTCCTGAGTGTTGCAATACCCCCCCGACGGGTTGACCCAGCACCTTAGCCTGCACGCCTCAAATCCCACCCCCTTGAGTATCTCCAGGCAGTCTCCCTCTTTCCCGTCAGCATCACGAAACGTCCAACCCGCATCCTCCATCTCCGTAACCCAACTCGGGTCACATCCCCTCACGAATGCCGGAGCGTCCCTATGCACAACCTCCGCTTCCTTGTTATCCTTCCGGATTATCGTCTCGTCATCATCGTCCTGACACCCCCCTAAGGGGAGTGCCAAGACCGATAATGAGGCGAGAAAGAGCATACACTTTCTCATCTTGTTCTTTCGTTATTTCTTTGTTATAGTCACGCTGTTCGTAAGGGCGCTCACCACTATGTCATACGTGCCTGCCCCCTCCGTAGCGAAGAAGTTGCCCGTGTTCACAGCCGTCAGGCTCTTGCCATCACTGGCAATATACAGCTTCAAGTCCCAATTAGAGTTCAACACGATATACGGCCCCCACTGCTCGTCCACCAACTCCACATCACTCAGCGTATACGTGCCGTCGCCATTGCTCACGAACTTAGTCCCGTCAACGCTCCAACTATTAAAGTCGCCCGTCAACGCTATCGTCTCGACAGTCACCTCCGACCACGTCTCGCTATTCGTGTCAAATGTGTAGAAGTACGGTGTCTGAACCGCCGATACCCACATGTTTGCCGTGCCATCTTTCAGGCATGTGAACTGCTCCCATGTAGTGCTGTTGCAGCCGTATGTCACGCCGTTCGAGTCCTTACCATAGAAGTTCCAATCGTCCGCTCCCTTATAGAACAGTCCCTGATAGATGCCGCTCAATGTGCCGTCGTCGTTATATCCGCTATACATTGTCGTCTGTATCCACTCACAATTAGCGTCATAATACAACCCAAGGGTCTCCGCAACGCTGCTCGTCACTTCCTCCGCAGTCAACACACCATTAACCAGGTCAAGCACGATATTGTATTTGGCCACGTTCGCAAGCGTGCCACTCTGCTCTATTTCCGTACCGTCCGATGCCACGAACGTCAACGCCGCTCCAGCCTCCACGTTATCCACCGTGACGCTATACACGCCCGTCGCCAAACCGTCCGTCATCTCTGCCGTCATGCTCACCTCAACGTCGCCAACCTTCGCCACGACACTCGACGGATACATCTTCACATCCCCCAACGCCGTGAGCTTATACGTGTACACCTCACCCGACAAATTCACCTCCAGCATATACGTGCCAGCCTTCGCCACGGTTACAGGCGTCTCAGCCGCACCATTCATCACGAGTGTCCCGTCTGCGTTAGCCGAGAAGGTCACACTCCCGGCCGTCGCGCTCGCCTGAGAGTCCCCAGTGCTATTGTCGTTGGTCAGTGTGGCGCTGCTAATCGTCAACTCCGCATTGTCCTGCGTCGTGCTGACCGAGCCTTTCCATACCACCTTCGTCACGTCAAAACTTAGTGACGCCTGCGCTCCACCGCTGACGGTCATGTCCTGAAGGTTCATATACACAATGCTCTCGCTTCCCGTGTTCGTGTTCAACGTCAGGTACATACATCCTGCCGGCTCGCCCGTCCAGAAGTTCCATGCGCTGTTTGTCGATATGTCAGCTATCGCGAAATTACCATCCTCACCATAGTTACCCCACACCTGCTTCAGTCCATCCTCCACCCAGAAGTTGGTCCAGCCACCCGCGGTGCCTACAAAGCCCGTATAGATGCCATTCGACGAGGCCGAATACAACGTGTCCGTGACAGCGTCCTGATCCTTATTCAGCACAAACGCGCGTGTCATGTCAATATACAACGGCGTGACCGACACACCCACCACATCCGAATACACCGCGCCCTCAAGCGAGTCCGACGTATACGAGTGCGCCACCCTGAAGTATATCTTGCCAGCCTTGCCAGCCTCAAGACCTAACGACGAGGCCAATATGTTCAACGCCTGACCCGTATACGTGATGTCATTAACACCCTTGATAGGATTGCTCAACACCGTCGTTGTGGCCGACGAGAACTCCTCCGAGGTCGAAATCTCCAACACGTAGGCCCCTGCGCCCAACGCCGTCTCCGCCTCAGCGTCATTGGTGATGTACAGCTCATTGCCATCGTTCGTATACGTCAACTGCAACACCACCTTCGACATGCTCTCTGCCGTTATCACAATATCCGTACCCGACGCCACCGACATCTCCGACGCCGACAACTCGCTGACCTTCAGCTGCTCCAAGTCGTCATCGCATCCCGCCATGCCCAACATCGACACGGCAAGTGCCATAGCATATATATGCTGTCTCATATCTTTTTTCCTGATTATTCCTGTTAATACTCCTTGTTCACCAAATTAGGATTCGCCGTAAGCTCCGTCTGCGGTATCGGGAAGTAGTTATACTTGCTCTCCACCGCACCACTCTTCATATCCCAAGTGTACGTCCCCGTGGTGAAATAGTTATACCTCACCAAGTCCGTCCTGCGAGTGTTCTCCCAATACATCTCACGCTGCCTCTCGGCCAGCACGTTGTCCAGCGTCATGTCGCTCTCTCCAAACGCCACGACACCCGCACGTGCCCTCAACGCGTTGACGCCATCCACAGCGTCCGCCAGGCTCGCGCCCTGACCACCACGCAGCACAGCCTCCGCAAGGTTCAAATACGCCTCTGCCAACCTGAACAACGGCATATCCGTGTCCACACCGTCCGACGACGTGTTGCTCGCCGCCTCTCCCGCATCAGTCAAGTTAGTCCACTTCGTGACTATATAACCCTGGGTCTGGTCAGTAGGATTCGATGCCACAAGGCTCTGACCATCAGTGTAGAACATATAACGAGCATCGTCCGCGCTAAATGCCGACGGCAACTGGCTCTGAGCCCTCATGCTGCCCCAGCCCGACGACACACCATAGTTCGCCGCCGAATAACCCTCCGACGTGCTGCCCGTGCTTACCGCGCCACACACCACCAATGTCGTGCTGCCCCACGTCACAGTCTCATCAGCGTCAACCACAGCATGCCATATTATCTCATTCGTACGCTTGTCATTATCGCCATTAAACAACTGCGCATAGTCCGCGTTGAGACTATAACCCTCCTCCAACACCTTCTTCGAGTATGCCACGCAGTCGTCATAACGCCCCACGCCCGTATACGACTCCGCATTCAAATACAACCTCGACAGCAGCATCCACGCCGCGCCACGGGGCGCACGCCCATACTCACTCGCCGACCGCTCCTTCATGCCCGATTGGCAATCCAAAAGCTCCGACTCGATATACTCAAACAACCCCGACGCGTCAGCCACCGCAGGCACATACGCACCCACATTGTCCTCCTCCGTCACCATAGGGCCCTGCCTGAACAAGTCCAGCACCCAGTAATAGTAATACGCCCGCAAGAAACGTGCCTCAGCCTTGTACCCCTTCAACGTCTCCTGCTCCGCACTGCCAAACTGCCCTATCTTCTCGTCCGAACACTGCCTAAGCAACTCATTGCACATCGCTATCGTGTAATAAGCCCTGTAATACGCGTCCGACACCCACGCGTCATTAGCGTCCCAACACATATACTGCAAGTCATTCAGCTTATCTCCCTCAAGCCACGTCGACACCACCTCGTCCGTAGTGGCCTCCTGAAGGTTGAACAGCGAACGCCCAAAGTCATACCCGTTGTTCGAGCTTATATCCGCGTCATCTCCGCCTTTGCCCTGTCCCACAACAGTATACGCAGCGTATATCTTAGCCAGCACACTCTCATAATCCCCCACCGTCTTATACAAACTCTCACTCGTTGTCTGCTCATGCGGATATTGGTCAAGGTCGTCCGTGCACGCAGTAATGCCGACCATCGATGCCATTCCAAGCATCGCTATATATCTTAGTTTCATTCTTTTTGCTGTTTAGGTTAGACTAAAACTCAAACCCAAGGGTCAATGAGTACACTCGTGGACGCGGATAGAACGACATGTCTATACCACCCTCAATCTCAGGATCCACTCCCGTATACTTCGTCACAGTGAACACATTCTGCACCATGAACGACGCGTTGATGCCTACCACGTCCCCTACCCTGCCGAAGTTGTACGCCAACGTGGCGTTATCCATCTTCAAGAAAGAGGCGTTCTCCAGGTAGTAGTCCGACATATATTGCCTCTGCTGGAAATGCGTGTCCAAATACGATGCCGAGAGATTGTTCAACTGATAGCTGTTATAGCTCATCGTCCTGAACGCCCCCGTGTTCATAGCCATGCCGTTGAACACGTAGTTCCCTATGTTCGAGCGCAACGACGTGCTGAGGCTCCAGCCCCTGAACCTGAGGTTAGCAGAGAACCCAAGCATCCAGTCTGGCGACGGCTTATGTACCATATACCGGTCGTCAGAGTTGACCTCCCCATCACCATTGTTGTCGGCATACGCCCCCTCAATAGGACGACCCGCCTGGTCATACAGCTGATGATACAGGTAGAACATATACGGCGACTTGTCCTCAGTCAGTATCTGAAACTGATACTGGTCTATCCATGTGCCCACAGGAGTGATGGTCTTCTCCTCTCCTTTCACCAACGACAAGTTCTTCACCGTCTGCTCCTGCCACGTGGCGTTAAACGAGAGGTCCAATCCCCAGTCGTCTCCGTCTATAACCTGACCATTGACGTTAATCTCCACGCCACGGCTGTCCACATTGCCCACATTCGTGGTTATCGTCTTGGCAAAGTTAGTGCCAGCAGCCGACGGCACTGTCGCAAGCAAATCCTCCGTCTGACGAGTGTAATACTCCACCGAGCCGTTTATCCGGTTGTTAGCGAACCCGAAGTCTATACCAAAGTTCCACGCCTTAGTCGTCTCCCACGTCAAGTCCTGCACGTATGCCGAAGGCCTCCACGTAGTGATAGTCCTGTCGCCAAACCTGTAGTTCGCGCCCGTCTGACTCTGCGTATACACCGGCAGATAGTTATAGTTGCCTATCCCCTCCTGCTGTCCCGTGACACCGTATGATGCCCTGAGCTTCAAGTTCGACAGTGTCTCTATATTCTTCATGAATGTCTCCTCCGACAGCCGCCATGCCACAGCCACCGACGGGAATGTGCCCCACCTCTCGTCCTCCGAGAACCTCGATGTGCCATCCCTACGCAACGTTGCCGTCACAGTGTATCGGTCCAACAGCGTGTAATTCAGTCGCCCATAATACGAGAGCAACGCATGACGCTGATCCGTGGCGGCTATGACCGACGTAGACTCGCCAAGGCAGTTATAGGTGTCATATTGTGGTGTGGTCGATTTCCAATACTGATAGTCATAGCCCGCCGTGAAGTCGATGATGTGGGTCTGGTTGAAGTTCTTGTTATAGTTGGCGTATATCGTCAATAGCTTGTTCGTCATCTCTTGTGGTCCATACTCATAGTCGCTGCCGTTATACGAGTAGCCCGTATACGATTCCGCTGGGCAATATACCGTTCCCTGGCCTTTTGCGTAGTCATAGCCCAACGTGAGGTGCAATTTCAACTCTGGCAGCGGGTGTAGCTTATACTCCGCGTCAAGGTTGCCTACCACACGACGCACCGTCGAGCGGTCATTGTTCTGCTCCAAGATGCCCACAGGGTTCGCGTTAGCACCCGTCACCGTCGTACCGTCAGGGTTCAGCACCTCATAATACCCGCCCCATTGGTTCGCCGAGTCTCCATAGTCCTTATACACCGGCACCGTAGGGTTGCCCACCGCCGCGTTCCATATAGCCGAGGTCGATGCGAAGCGGTTCTTGTTCTGCGACAGCTTGACGCCAAGGTTCAACCTCAAATGGTCGTCCAAGAGCGACGGCGACACGTTAAGGTTGCCACTCAACCTCTCCGCACGATCCGTCATCAAGATGCCCGCCTGGTTATAATATCCCACCGAGAAGCGTATCGGCACCACGCCAGCCTTAGCCGAGATCGACAAGTTATTGTCCGTACCAAATGCCGTCTGGAATATCTCATCATTCCAATCCGTGTCCTCATCGCCCAACAACGCCTTCTGCGCGTCAGTGCCCTCGTTCGTCACAACGTCGATAAACTCCTGCCTCGACATCATGTCCGTATACTTCGTCGCATGCTGAAGCGAGTTGGTCGTAGTGAACGATACCTTGAACTTCTCGTTCGCTCCCTTCTTCGTCGTGATGATGATGACGCCATTCGATGCGCGCGAACCATAGATTGCCGTCGACGACGCGTCCTTCAGCACCGTCATGCTCTCTATGTCAGCCGGGTTGATGAGCGACAAGAAGTTACTCGAGTTGCCACTGATGCCGCCATTCTCCAATGGCACACCATCCAGCACGATAAGCGGGTCATTGCTCGCGTTCAACGACGCGCCGCCACGTATCTTGATCGTGTTCCCCGCCGTAGGCGAGCCGCCCGACGATATAATCTGCACACCCGACACCTTACCGTTTATCAACTGCGCCGGCGACGAGATAAGTCCCTGGTTGAAGTCGTCCGCCGTGACGTTCTGTATCGCGCCCGTAAGGTCACCCTTGCGCTGTGTGCCGTAGCCTATCACCACCACGTCGCCCAACGTCGCTATCTCCTCCGTCAACGTCACGTTAATGGAGTTCGACGTGATAGCCAACGTCTGCGTGTCATAGCCTATGAAGCTCACCTTGATATTCTCCGCTCCACTCGGCGCATTGAGCGTATACTTTCCGTCAATGTCCGTCACAGTCCCAACAGTTGTTCCCGGGATTGTGATAGTAGCTCCAGGTATAGGCTGCCCATTGACATCCACCACCTGACCCGCAACGACACGGTTGCTCTGTCCAAGCACCAGTGCCGGCATGCCCATACATCCTGCAAGGATGATCGGCAACGCCTTCTTTACGATTCTTAATGTTTGCATTAGTTTGTAGGGGGTTGATTAATAAAAATGCCCAGCTTGCGCCAGCCATCTCTCTCGTTTGTTGTACAACACAAAATTACCTTAAAGAGTGTTTAACCCACAGTACACAAATAGGGCATTTAGGGGTTCGTAATCGTGCAAAATCCATCCCACACCATGCACATTTCGCTCATATTACACCGCCATTCCCACCATTCCGCACAATTCGCACCACAACCGTAACCCTTCCCCACCTCCACTCGTAATTCATCCGACAGCAAGGTCACAACTCCTCCCTCACCCTCATCAAGTAACATTCCCCAAAACGTAACATAACCCATTTCTCCGAAGCCCGAGACCCACCGTCCCGGGCTTCCCCTTTTCATAACGTCTCCATACACCTCCTAATCACGCAACCCAC
>CAZPPW010000013.1:0-34295 GCA_964588595.1 uncultured Marinilabiliaceae bacterium | reverse complement strand
ATGTGTGTGGGGAGGGGAGATTTTATGTGGGAGTGGGGGATGTTGGAATGAGGGGGAGGAGGTGTTATAGTGTAGTAGAATATTAAAGGGAATGTAATGGTGGGGTGGTGGGTGAGAGGGGGAAAGTGGTAAATTTGCGGTGAATAGAGGGGAAGTAGGGCGAGAATGGGGAGGGAGTAGTGCTGAGGTGAAGCGAGGATATAGATAACTGGAATGGGAGGGAGTGGTGCTGAGGCGAGAATATAGATAACAGAAAAGAAGATTGAGAAGAGATGAAGAAAGGTGAGTGCTGCATGGGCGTGCGCAGGACGTTCGTGGCGTATGTGCTGAATATGCTGTTGGCGTACGTGGTGTTCATGGTGTGCAGGGTGGAGTATCTGCTGGAGAATTGGGAGGCGATAGGTGAGGGTTTGTCGTGGGGCAGGGCGTGGGAGATGGTGGAGGGTAGTTTGGTGTTTGACACATCGGCGATTGCGTATTGCGGGGTGTTGTATTTGGTGCTGATGTTGGTGCCGTGCTATTTGAAGGAGGGCAGGGTGTGGCAGTTGGTGGCGAAGTGGGAGTATGTGGTGGTGAATATGTTGTGCGTGTTTGTGAACCTGTGTGACAGTGTGTATTTCAGGTTTACGGGCAGGCGGACTACGGCGAGTGTGTTTCAGGAGTTTGATAATGACGGGAATGTGGGGATGGTGATGGTGAGGGAGGCTGTGGAGCATTGGTATTTGGTGGTGTTGTTCGTGGTGATAATGGTGGGGTTGTGGAAGTTGTATGTGATGCCTAAGGGTGAGGAGCGGCCTGCGAGTGTGGGGGGCTGGGTGTGGTATTACGTGAAGCATGTGGTGTTGATGGGGGTGTTCGTGGGGCTTAGCGTTATCGGTATGAGGGGAGGTGCCACGTCGGCGACGCGTCCTATAACGATAACTAACGCTAACCAGTATGTGGACAGGCCGGCGGAGGCGGCGTTGATATTGAACACGCCGTTCTCGATGATTAGGACTGTGGGGAAGAAGACGTTTAGGGACCCGGGGTATATGAGCCGTGAGGAGATGGAGAGGATATATAGCGCGGTGCATGAGGGGTGTGACACGGCTGTGATGAGGAGGAAGAATGTGGTGGTGCTGATAGTGGAGAGCTTTGGGCGGGAGTTTATAGGGAAGTATAATGAGAAGTTGGATGGAGGTCGGTATAGGGGGTATGCGCCGTTTGTGGACTCGCTGTATGAGCGGAGCATGAGTTTTGATTATACGTTTTGCAATGGCAGGAAGAGCATAGACGGTATGCCGAGCGTGTTGAGCAGCATACCTATGTTCGTGGAGCCGTTTTTCTTGACGCCTGCCGCGTTGAATGACGTGGGGGGCATGGCGCGTTGTCTTGGGGGTAAGGGATATGAGACGGCGTTCTTTCATGGCGCGGCTAATGGGAGCATGGGTTTTATGGCGTTTGCGAGGAGTACGGGCTTTGGGGCGTATTATGGGAGGACGGAGTATGGGGAGGATGAGCGGTTTGGCGGGGATGATGATTTTGACGGGACGTGGGCTATATGGGATGAGCCATTTCTGCAATATTACGCTTTGAAGATGAGCGAGATGAGGGAGCCGTTCATGACGGCGGTGTTCACGGCGTCGAGCCATCATCCGTTTGTGATACCGGAGGCGTATAGGGACACGTTCCCGGAGGAGGGAGGGAACGTGATGCATAAGTGCATCAGGTATACGGACCACTCGTTGAGGCGTTTTTTTGAGACGGCGAGCAGGCAGCCGTGGTATGGTAACACGATATTCGTGATGACGAGTGACCACACGAGTATGGGTGACCATGAGGAGTATAAGACGGATTTGGGGTTGTATGGGTCGCCGATATTGATATTCGACCCGAGTGGTGAGATAGGGGCGGGTAGGCGACATTGCATAGCGCAGCAGATAGACATTATGCCGACGATATTGAACTACTTGGGTTATGACGAGCCGTATGTGGCGTTTGGTAAGGACTTGTTCAACACGGCGGATGAGGATACGTGGGCGGTGAACTATAACAACGGGTTGTATCAGTATGTGAAGTGGGGGCGGATGTTGCAGTTTGACGGGGCGGAGAGCAGGGCTATGTATGACATAGAGAATGACTGGATGCTGACGAGGGACGTGAAGGAAGAGGAGCGGGAGACGCGGGAGAAGATGGAGAAGGAGTTGAAGGCTATAATACAGCAATATATGGAGCGCATGAGCGAGGATCGCTTAGTGGTGCGCCCGGAGTAAAGGAGTAGATAACCAACAATCGGAAGAAATATGGATTTTATTGAGGCGCATGATGTGGTGAAGGAGTATTCGGGCCACAGGGCGCTTGACGGGTTGAGCCTGAGTGTGCCACGTGGCACGGTGTATGGGCTGTTGGGGCCTAATGGCGCGGGCAAGACGACATTCATCAGGATATTGAACCAGATAACCCGGCCGGACAGTGGAGAGGTGCTGATAGACGGGGAGAGGTTGAGTCAGAGGGACATAGGGAGGATAGGGTATTTGCCGGAGGAGAGGGGTTTGTATAAGAAGATGAAGGTGGGGGAGGAGGCGATATATCTTGGCAGGTTGAAGGGGTTGAGCGCGATGGAGGCGCGGAAGAGGTTGCGGGTGTGGTTTGAGAAGTTTGGCATCATGGACTGGTGGGACAAGAAGGTGGAGCAGCTCTCGAAGGGCATGCAGCAGAAGGTGCAGTTTATCGTGACGGTGCTACATGAGCCGAGCCTATTGATATTCGATGAGCCGTTTAGCGGCTTTGACCCTGTGAACGCCAATATATTGAAGAATGAGATATTGGAGTTGAAGAAGAAGGGGGCGACGGTGATATTCTCGACGCATAACATGGCGTCGGTGGAGGAGGTGTGTGATGACATCACGTTGATAAACAAGAGCCGTGCGGTGCTTCAGGGGTCGGTGGGGGAGGTTCGTCAGCGGTTTAAGGAGAACAAGTTCAGGATACGTTATACTGGGGATGAGGGGTCGTTGTGTGGCGAGGGGTCGTTGGTCAGTGTGAGTGAGCGGCGAGAGGAGGGTGGGTATCGAGAGTGCGTGGTGCGTCCTGGGGCTGGGGCTGTGGGTATGACGCCTAATGATTTGATACGGTATTTGCTTCAGCATGTGGAGTTGGCAAGCTTTGAGGAGTTGTTGCCGAGTATGAATGACATATTCCTGCAAGTGGTAGGAGGAAATGAAAATAGAGAAGACAATGAGCAGTAAACTGTCGTTGATTATAGAGCGCGAGTATAGTACTCGTGTGAAGAAGAAGAGCTTCGTCATCATGTCGTTGTTGATGCCGATAGGTATGTTGTTGTTGATGGCGTTGCCGAGCCTGATAGCTATGATGGGTCAGACGGAGCAGACGCGAATAGCGGTGTTGGATCGTACGGAGCGTTATGGTCAGCATTTGACGGATGACAGTGCGGCGGCGTATGACTGTTTGCCGAGTGGGACGAATGAGACGGAGTTGAGGGAGACGTTTGCGGGGAGCGGGTATGACGCGTATATGGTGATAGAGGGTAGGCCGGACAAGAGGGACAGTGTGAGGATGTATTCGAACGTGACTGTGCCTATGGAGGCGGTGGAGCATACGGAGGACTTGCTGCGGGAGACGTTGCGGAATGAGATAATGCAGGGTTATGGAGGTCATACGGCTGAGCTGGACAGTTTGTTTGCGAGTGTGAACAATGCGGAGGCGGAGATAACGACGATAAATATCAAGGAGGACGGTAGTGAGAATGAGGATTCGGCGGCAGTGGGCGCGATAGTGGGGATGGTTACGGCGATGTTGATATATATGTTCGTGCTGATTACGGGGTCGATGGTGATGCAGGGTGTTATGGAGGAGAAGACGAACAGGATAATGGAGGTGTTGGTGTCGTCGGTGCGTCCGTTTGAGTTGATGATGGGTAAGATATTGGGTATAGCGTTGGTGGCGTTGACTCAGTTGGCGATATGGATAGTGTTTGGAGTGGTGTTGGTGATGTGCGTGTCGGCGTTCTTTGCGCCTGACCCTGCGATGGTGGGTGCTATGGCAGGTGATGCGGCGGCGATGGCTGACCCGGACATGGTGCAGAAGGTGATGTCGATGTTGTCGGGGATAGACTTTGTGCAGTTGATAGTGTTGTTCGTGGTGTACTTTTTGTTTGGGTATTTGCTGTATGCGAGTTTGTTTGCGATATGCGGGGCTGGGATGGACAATCCTCAGGATGGTTCGCAGTTGAGTTTGATAGTGATGATACCGTTGTTTGCGGCGATATATATATCGTTTCACACTATGGAGGATCCGTATAGCAGTTTGTCGTTTTGGTCGTCGATGTTCCCGTTCACGTCGCCTATAATCATGATGGCTCGTATACCGTTTGGTGTGCCGGCGTGGGAGATAGCGTTGTCGATAGGGATATTGGTGGGGACGTTTGTGTTGTTCACGTGGATTGCGGGGAGGGTGTATAGGGTAGGGATATTGATGTATGGTAAGAAGGTGACGTTAGGGGAGATAGTTAAGTGGTTTAGGATGGGGGAGTAGAAATGGTTTAGGGAGTTGGGGGTGGCACGCCTGGCGGCGGGTGTGCGGGTGGGGGTTTGGGAACGCCTTCGGCGTAGAGACGATGTGGACATCGTCTGTACATACGCCTTGCGGCGTAGAGACGCCGCGGGCGGACGTCTCTACATGCGCGAGAGTTGCCGTTAGGGGGTGGCGTCTCTACATGCGGGGGTTGGGGCGTTAGTTCCTTGTGTTGTTTGGAAATAGAGTAAAATAGTTGATATGGAAAGGAATAGGATAGAGTTGTTGTGTCCGGCGAAGAATGTGGAGTGCGGTATGGCGGCGATAGAGCATGGGGCGGACGCGGTGTATATAGGTGCTCCGTGTTATGGCGCGAGGAAGGCGGCGGGTAATAGTGTGGAGGATATAGGGAGGTTGGTGCGTTGTGCGCATTTGTATGGTGCGCGGGTGCATGTGGCGTTGAACACGTTGCTGCGGGATGAGGAGGTGGAGGAGGCTCGTCGGTTGGCGTGGGAGTTGTATGGCGCGGGGGTGGATGTGCTGATTGTGCAGGATATGGCGTTGCTGGGGGAGGGTATGCCTCCGGTGGAGTTGCATGCTTCGACGCAGTGTGATAACAGGACGTTGGAGAAGGTGCGATTTTGGGAGAAGGTGGGTATGGGTCAGGTGGTGTTGGCGCGGGAGTTGAGCATCGGGGAGATTGGGGAGATTGCCCGTGGGACGAGTGTGCGGTTGGAGGCGTTTGTGCATGGGGCGTTGTGCGTGTCGTATAGTGGTCAGTGTTATATGAGTTTGCTGAAGGGTGGGAGGTCGGCTAACAGGGGTGAGTGCGCCCAGCCGTGCAGGTTGGAGTATGACGTGGTGGGTGCGGATGGGACGGTGCTGGTGCGGAGGGGTCATGCGTTGTCGTTGAAAGATAATAATCAGTCGGGGAATATAGAGGAGTTGATAGATGCGGGTGTGTCGTCGTTCAAGATTGAGGGGCGGTTGAAGGACGTGGAGTATGTGAGCAATATCACATTGTATTATAGGCAGATAATAGACGAGATATTGGCGAGGCGGCCGGATTTGGAGCGGATGTCGGTGGGGAGAGTTGTGGCGGGGTTTGAGGCGCGGCCGGAGAAGAGTTTTAACAGGGGATTTACGGAATATTTCGCGCATGGGAGGAGGGCTGATATTTGGCAACCGAAGACATCGAAGTCGATTGGGGAGAAGATTGGGAAGGTGACGAAAGTGGGGAAGGGTGGAGTGATTGAGGTGAGGACCGAGACGGAGATTGCCAATGGGGACGGGCTGTGCTACTTCGGGGCGAGGGGGCTTAACGGGCTGAAAGTCAATACGGCAGAGAGGGTGGGGAGAGATGTGGTGAGGGTAGTGGCGCAGAATGCGGGTGGCGTGAGGGAGGGTGACGTGTTGTGGCGGAACGCGGATGTGGCATTTGAAGAGACGTTGAAACATGACCGGACGGAGCGGAAGATAGGCGTGGAGATGCGGTTGGGGTACAGTGAGGGGCGGTTTGAGCTTGTGATGAGGGACGAGGAGGGGATTGAGACGCGGACGGGGATGGTGGTGGAGAGCGAGGCGGCGCGGAACAGGGAGATGATGGGGAGGCAGATGGCGGGGGCATTGGCGAAGTTGGGAGGGACGGCGTATGAGGCGAGCGGGGTGGAGGTGGATGACGCGGCGGCGGGGAGATTTGTGGCGATGGGTGTGATGAACGAGATGCGGAGAAGGGCCATTGAGGAGCATACGGAGGAGAGGGTGAGGAGACATGGTGCGGTGAAGGTGGAGAGGGTGGAGGAAGAGGGGGCGACGTGGCCTGTGGGGGAGATTGGGCGTGAGGGGAACGTGATAAATGGTGAGGCGCGGAAGTTTTATGAGAGTCATGGGGCGCGGGTGAGGGAGTGGGGTTATGAGAGGCAGGGGGAGAAGAGGGGAGTGAAGGTGATGACGACGCGGCATTGCATATTGAACGCGTTGGGGAAGTGCGTGCGGAAGAGTTGTGAGGGGAAGGGTTTGTTGCCGTTGAGCATGGTGGACGGTGACGGGAAGCGTTATGAGGTGAGGACGGATTGCGGGAAGTGCGAGATGGGGATTTGGACTGAGTAGGGGGGCGTGTGGGGATGGAATGTGGATGATGTGGGGAGGGTGTGTGACGGATTGGGGTCAGTATTGTTTCAGTATAATGGTGTGGAAGTATCAGTATAGTGTCAGTATATCGTCAGTATCTTGGAGTATTTGGGGAGGATGTTGGGATGGCGACGGGAGGGTGGGGGTATGGAATGTTAAGTGGATGGGTATGAAATGTTATGTGGGGGTATAGAATGTTATCTGGGGGATTTGGAGGGTGTGTGGAGGCGGGTTTGGAGGATATGGTGAGGTAGTTTATGGGATGTTAACGTAATGAGGAAACTATAATTGGGGATGTAGTTTTACCTTTGTGTGTATGAGACGTGATATACGGGTTATAGTTTGCGTGCTGATGGCGATGCTGTCGGTTGGGGTGGTGTGTGATGGTCAGAGTCAGCGGAGGCGAGGTAAGGGTCAGAAGGTTGGGGTGGTGAGGGTTGACAGGCATCCGGATGTGAGGGTTGGTGGAGTGGTTGTGGATGGTGAGACGGGAGAGGGGTTGCCATTCTCGAATGTGTATGTGAGGGGCACGTTGGTGGGGACACAGACGGATATGGATGGGCGGTATGAGTTGGTGGTGCCGGCGGCTTATGACACGTTGCGTTTTGGCGCGATGGGTTATGATGAGCAGTATAGGGTGGTTAGTGAGATTAGGGGTAGGATGGATAGTGTGGTGGTGCGGTTGCGTCCGGATAACATAGCGATAGAGGAGATTGAGGTGAGGCCGGATGATGCTCCGAGGCGGTTGTTGATGGCAGTGATAGGTAATAAGGGTAGGAATAACCCGGCAAATCATACGAGGGCGGAGTATGAGAAGTATACACGTTGGGAGTATAGTTTGGCGAATATCAGTGACAGGACGGCGGAGCGGGGTTTGATATTGAAGGGAGCTGCGGGGCTTATGAAGGTGAGTGCGGAGGATAGCATGCGGTATTTGCCGGTGTATTTCTCGGAGACGTTGAGTGAGAATGAGACGCAGAAGGACCCAAGTAAGTCGCGGACAACGGTGGTGGCGGATAGGACGAGGGGTATTGACATATTCAAGCAGTATGAGATAGGTGGGTTCTCGAACGCTATGGACAATGAGGTGAACTTCTATGATGATGTGGTGAAGATGCTTGGTGTGGGGTTTGTGAGCCCTATCGCGGGTGATTGTTTCCACTATTATGACTACTTCATTGTGGACAGTGTGATGACGGCGGTGGGTGTGGATAGTGTAAAGGTGTATACGGTGAAGTATAGGCCGAAGAATAGGGGGGATAAGGTGTTTGAGGGTACGATGGATGTGGAGACGAGGTATTACTCGCCGTTGCGTATACGAGCGGTGATGCCGAAGGGGACGAATATCAACTTTGTGAAGAAGTTGAGTATAAACAGTTCGTATCAGTTGGTGGGTGACAGTGTACCGTTCTTTGGTACGAACGAGATGGAGGTGCATATTGACTATATGCCGGTGAACTCGGATAAGAAGCGTTTGGAGATATTGTGCAAGATGTATAATTCGCAGAGTAAGGTACGGTTGGACGAGTTGGAGCCGTTGGAGTTGAGTAAGCGTGCGCTGGCTATTGAGACGATTAAGACGGATGGGTATAAGCTACATGACGATGAGTATTGGGCGGAGCATAGGCATGGGGCGATGAGTGAGGAGGCTCAGGAGGCGAGTGAGTCGATAGACTCGCTAAACAATGTGCGTTCGGTGAAGATGTTCAACTATTTGGCTAAGGCCGCTATGACGGGTTATGTGGATGTGGGGAATGTGGAGATAGGGTCGATAGGAGAGATGTTCAACACTAACAAGATAGAGGGGTTGCATCTTGGAGCGGGTTTGAGGACGAGTAAGGAGATAAGTGAGCAGTGGGTGTTGAGCTGGATAGTGGGGTATGGGTTTAAGAATTCGAGGCCGACGTATGGGGCTGGAGTGGGTTATAAGTTCAAGTCGCCGATGCGGAGGACGTTGGAGGTTAATTATACGGACAGGTTGATGAAGATAGGGGAGGATGAGAATATACTGTATTTGTATGAGAACATGCTATCGACGAGCGAGACTAATATCATAGCGCAGCTGTTCAAGAGGGAGGAGATAGACGAGTTGTATTATAACAAGAAGATACAGTTGCGGTATAACAATGAGTGGTTCACGGGAATGCAGACGACGTTGCAGTTCACTGCGCAGCGTCAGGAGAGTCCGAAGTATTATCCGTTCACGCAGGGAGGGGAGTCGGTGGATGAGGTGCATTTGCAGGAGCTGTCGTTGGACTTCAGGTTGTCGTGGAGGGAGAAGTTCATAGATGATGGGTTGCAGAGGATGTATTTGACTACGTATCATCCGATAGTGCACTTCACTGTGGCGGGTGGAGCTACACAGGTAGGAGATAAGCGGAGTATGTATGCGCGGTTGCACTCCACGTTGAAGCATAGGTTTTACTTGGGTCAGACAAAGTTGGATGTGGCTGTTGAGGATGGCATATACTTTGGCAAGCTACCATACTCGGCGTTGAACATAGCTCGTGGTAATAAGACGTATGGGTTTTACAGGTATGACTTCAACTTGATGAACTATTTGGAGTTCGTGTGTGACAAGTATGTGTATGTGCATGCGGACTATCAGTTGGATGGTTTGCTGTTTCATAAGTTGCCTGCGGTGTATAAGTTGGGACTACGTGAGGTGGTTGGCGCGAAGATGATGTATGGTGGTTTGGGTAAGCGGCATGAGGATATGTTGGATTTGCCGGAGGGAGTGGGTGGTCCTACTAAGCCATACGTGGAGGTGAATGTGGGTATTGACAATATTTTGCGGTTCTTCAGGGTGGATGCGGTGTATAGGGTTGTTGGGGATAGTCGGGATGGAGCTCCACGGTGGGGAGTCAGGGTGCAGTTTGCGGTTAAGTTGTAGAGGGGTTAGTTGGGTATGCGTGGGAGGAGGATGGTGAAGGTTGTGCCGGAGTTGGGGTGTGTGGAGAAAGATATTGAGCCGTGGGAGTTGTCGATGATGGTCTTAGATATGGCGAGTCCGAGGCCCATGCCTGAGCTCTTGGTGGTGAAGTTGGGTCGGAAGATTTTATCACGTATGTTGTCGTCTATGCCGTCGCCGTTGTCAGTCACGGTGATGCGGACGTTATGAGGTTCGGGTGTCAGGGTTACGGATATGTCGACTGTGCGGTGGTCGGCGGTGCTTTGTTGTGCGTTCTTGATAAGGTTGTTGAACACGCTGGTTATGAGGTCGGGGTCGGCCATGATGAAGATGTCGGTGTTGGGGCCGGAGTAGGATAGGTTGGACTCTTCGTCACGTGCGAACAGGGTGCATATTGAGGCGAGACGTGCGGCTATATCCATGCGCTGTGGTTCGGCTTGTTTCATCTTGGCAATGCCGGAGAATTGGGAAGCCACGGCGGCGAGTTGGTCGATTTGGTCTATAAGTGTTTGTGATGTCTTCTTGAGCATAGGTTCGAAGTTGTCGCGTCGGGTGTCCCATGAGCGTAGGAGGTATTGGACAGAGAGCTTCATGGGGGTAAGGGGGTTCTTGATTTCGTGTGCGACTTGTCGAGCCATCTCGCGCCATGTGCTTTCACGTTCGGATGCGGCGAGTCGGCTGGCGGAGAGTTCGAGTTGACGAGTCATCTTGTTGTAGGCTTTGACGATTTCGCCTACTTCGTCTTGATAGGGGTAGGAAAGTCGGTGGTGTTCTTGACCAATGTCGGCGGATTGGAGCATGTCGCGTAGTTGTCCGAGGGAGCGGGTTACACCGTAGGCCATGAGGTAGGAGAAGACTATGGCGAGGAAGATGATGAGCATCATGGAGTTGGTTATGGGCATGAGGGTTTGCATCATCTGGCGTCGCATGGCACTCACGTCGTTGAAATAGGGCACGTTGACATATCCGAGTACGTCGCCATGGTTGTTGAATAGGGGAGAGTAGATGGAGTAGTGGAGCAGGGAGCCTATGCGTTCTTGCACGAATACCTCACCTCGGCTGTCACTGCGCATGATGGCGAGGGCTTCGTCGTTCATTAGTGGAGCAGTGGTGCCGCTCATGAATAGCTCGCGCCGGGATGTGCCGAGGAGGATGCCGTTGGCGGAGAACAGGTGAGCGTCGGCGTTGAAGGCGTCGGAGGTGCGTTGTAGGATGTTGTCGGTTTGGAAGTCGTGGGTGTCTTTGGCGACATCTTCGGGTGAGGCGTCGGCAAACAGGTCGGATAGTGAGAGTAGGACGGATTGCATGGCCTCGGACAGATGGGAGCGGCTTTTAGCCTCGAAGGTGTTGATGGATTGCAGGCTGGATATCAGGCATAGTATGACGAATAGTACGAGGACGAAGGCGACGAGGCAGGCGTGGAGACGTTCGCTGAGGGAAGAGTGTCGCCAGATGGATTTGTCGGGGTGTATGGCGAGAATCATGATGACGGAGCAGACTATGAGCATGCCGAGGAAGATGTAGGAGTAGGTGGTCATGAGGTCTTGCGCGGTCATCAGTGGGTAGCTGACAACGATGGTCTGGTTGTGTGAGGGTGCGGTGGAGAGGTGGGAGTAGCCGTTAGTTTGGATTATGGAGGTTATGGAGTCGGATGAGGCGAGTGTTGTGGGGTAGTCGTAGGAGCCGTATCGGGATATGAGGTGTCGGTTGGCGTAGCGGGCGTAGGAGTAGCCACGTAGTCGGTCTTCGTCCATACGGTCGCGCTTGTTGGTGAGGAGTTCGGGGTAGCCGACACCCTGTGCTGAGACTTTGCGGGTGATCTGTACGAAGAGGTTGTTTGGGTTGTCGGGTGAGCCGAGGTTGAATACGCCGAGGTAGCAGGGTCGTCCGTCGCCGTTGCTGATACAGTGGAAGTTGCGTGCGGCGGGTACTTGTATGCCGTGGCAGTAGATGAGTTGCTCGAAGTATTGGGCGCAGTCGTACACGTCGCCTGTGTTGGTCATTTGTATGGTGCTGCCTGTGCCGCGGCATGGGACGACCTGGAGGTCATAGCGCGTGAAGTATCCGCCGAAGATGGCGCCTCGTAGGTGTCCGAAGAGTTGGTCTTGTCGTATGGTAGGTTCGGACATCATTTGTCGTACGGCGGTATCGGCCATGAGTGTGGATTGTACGAGGGGTAGTTGTTGCTCGGCCACGGGGTCGTCGTCGCGCATTATCTGTACGGAGAGGTTGACGGAGAGTAGTTTGCGGTAGGACATCTCCTTGTCGGCATTGAGCATGGTGAGCCGTAGGGTGGTGAGGAGAGCCATCAGCATCATGGTCCATACGAAGTGGCTAAATTGGAGGACGTTTGGTGAACGTCGTTTCATGATGTAGTATACGGTGCCGATGGCAATGTAGGCGAGGGTGTGCGACCATGGCTGTGTCCATTCGGAGAGGTGTGCGATGAGGAGAACAGGTAGGGCTGTGCCGATGAGGAGTAGGGAGAAACCAGCGGAGGAGAGGTTGCCGATGAGGGAAGAGTAGCATCGCTCGATGATGAGGACGAGCGACATTATGAGTAGGGAGAGGATGGCTATCTTGGCGAGTGAGTCGGAGGATAGGCTTAAGTAGCCGACATAGAAGGCGAGACCTTGTGAGTGGCGTGCCATGAGTTCTATGGCGGATGAGAGGATGAGGAAGAAGAGCGTGGGCATCAATGCGGCAAGGCAGATGGCAAGTCGACGTCGGGTGCGCACTTTAGTGAGGCGGAAGAACATGACGCTCCACGTGAGAAGCAGAAGTGAGGCAAGGAGTAAGTAGCCGAGTGAGGGAAGCCACCAATCGTAGGAGAAGACGAGGGGTGAGAATAAGATTGAGGAGTCGTCGCCACCAGGAGGAGTTATGAGGAGGGAAGCCATGTAGAGTGTGGCGAGCATTATGGCAGATAGGGCGAGAGGTTGCCAATGGCGATGTGTGAGGTGGGCGATACGGAGTGTGGTGGATGATATAGCCCAGATGGTAAGTGCGAGGGCAATGATGAGTAGGGCTATGGATATGGCGGTTAGGGTGGGGGAGAGATGTGTGGCGGTGTCGCCTGTTATGGAGAAGAGGAAATGACCGCTGATGTCGGAGACGTTAACGCCGTTGGTGGGGGTGGTGGATAGGTGTGCGTCGTCGTTGATGGCGAGTGAGGGGTGAAATCGGTCGGCGAGGTATTCGTTGTCGTAGGGGGAGTGGCTGCGGAGCTGTAGTAGGGCGTAGATGTGGGTGGTGTCCCGGTGGAGTGATTTGATATAGTACCAGCCGTTGTCGGCGGTCAGTATAGAGCGGTTGAGGGTGGATGGTTGGAGGTCAGGGTTTGGTAGGCAAGCGTTGTGCCAGAGGCGTAGGTTGTTGTTGTCGAAGAGGTAGAGGGAGTAGTCGGATTGGGAGAGATGTTGTGGGAAGGTTTGTGTGTTGGGGTTAGAGAGGGTGTCGGCGAGGGAGTTGAGCCACTGTGACATGTCGTGGTCGTGACGTGCCATTATGGAGTTGAGACGTTGGCTTTCGGAGGATGTGTCGGCGGCTTGCGGTGCTGAGGCGAGGAAGGAATAGAGGGTCAGGAGTATGGCTGCCGCAAGTAGGGCTATGGCGGGTGTGCGTAGGGCTTTGAGGATAGGTTGGGATAAGGAGAGCATGGCGGGGGAGAGTGGAGTGGGTTACTTTATCTCGAAGTCGAGAAGAGTGCGACCCTCGAGAGATGCCACAAGACGGTCGCCCTCTTTGACTGGTCCTACGCCCGTGGGAGTACCAGTGTAGATGAGGTCGCCCATGCGCAGGGAGAAGAATTGTGAGACGTAGGCAATGATATCGTCGATGGAGAATATCATCTGGTTAGCCGTGGCCTCTTGCCGACGTTCACCGTTGATGTCGAGCGAGAAGTGTATGTCGGGGATAGGTGGCAATTCAGATAGTGGTATGAATGAGGATATGGCGGCTGAATAGTCGAAAGCCTTGCACACCTCCCATGGGCGACCATCCTTGACGAGCCTATCCTGCAAGTCACGAGCCGTGAAGTCTATACCCAGACCCACGGCATCATAATAGCGATGGGCGAAACGCTTCTCGATGTGACGTCCAAGGCGACAGATGCGGAACACCAGTTCGCACTCATAGTCGAAGCGTTGCGCCCAGTCGGGGATATAGAAAGGGTCGTTATTACGTAGTAGGGCGGTGTCGGGCTTCAGGAATATGGTAGGCTCGGCATCGGCGGGTCGCATG
This sequence comes from uncultured Marinilabiliaceae bacterium, assembly GCA_964588595.1. Lineage (GTDB taxonomy): Bacteria > Bacteroidota > Bacteroidia > Bacteroidales > Marinilabiliaceae > W3P20-009. The sequence continues at coordinate 20,500 of CAZPPW010000013.1, read as the reverse complement.
GCAATCTCGTCGGCATGTCGTGGGTAGTTGAGGCCAACGCAGATAATCTTCATCGGCGTATGTTCTGACCGTTCATGCGCAGGCGTATAGTCGTCAGGACACGCTTGGTGTCTTGCGGGAACTCGCTATTCATCATCCAGTCGAAGTAGCCTGTGTCAGTGCGTAACACTTGCTCTACGCTCCTGCCTTTATACTTGCCGAAGTTGAATACCTCTACCCCCCTCTCATCATAGACGAAACGACCGGCGAAATCGACGTTATTAGACACGCGGGAGAACTCAGCAAGCTGCCTGACATCCTTAGGCAAGTCACTATAACGCTCGAGCTGTGCAAGAAACACGTCGACCGTAGCCTCAGTATCGGCATTCGCGCTATGGGCACCCTCAAGGTCCTTATCACAGTAGAACTTGTAGGCGGCAGATAGCGTGCGTTGCTCTTTCTTGTGGAAGATAACCTGCACATCGATGAAGTTGGAGCGTCGTAGGTCGACATCCGTCATGCCAGCGTTGAGAAACTCCTCAGCAAGCATGGGAATATCGAACTTGTTGCTATTGAATCCGCCAAGGTCACACCCCTCTATACGCTTAGCAATATCACGGGCAATATCCTTGAAACGCGGCTTATCTGCCACATCAGCGTCCGATATGCCATGCACAGCCGTAGACTCTGGAGGAATAGGCATACCAGGGTTGACACGCTGGGTATACTCTTCACGAGACCCGTCGGGGAAGAGCTTAACGAGCGATATCTCTACGATATGGTCACGACCAATATTGAGACCTGTCGTCTCGAGGTCGAAGAATACTATGGGGCGAGTGAGGTTGATGTTCATGTTTAGAGGGATTCAAGGGTTATGGACTTTTCAGTAGGTACCGCGTCATACGAGCGTTCAGCCACGACTATCGTCTCCTCATAGTGCTTAGTACCTTCAAGGTCAATAGTCATGATGTACGTGCCAGGGTCGAGCACCACCACAAACGAGTTAGTACGCATATTGATGCGCTCTATGGCCACCAAATCACCATAGTCGTTGCGTATCTCAATACGAGGCTGTGAACTTATCTTCACCGACTTACGCTTAGCATTGCGCACGTCCACCTTATACTTGACTATCGCCGACGACGGCAGAACATGGTCGAATAGTATAGCATATATGTCTCGCCCTCCCATACTATCGCCACGGAACAACGAGACGTACGCATAACGGTTGTCGGGAGAGAACGAGATGGTCATGTTGTCATACGTGTCATTGATAGGATACGGCAACTGCACGGGCTTGCTCCACTCATACTTGCGGAAGTCAAAGTCGGAGTAGTATATGTCATACCCGCCCATAGTACCCTCACGGTTTGAGGCGAAGTACAGTCGAGTACCGTCATTTGCCACGTACGGGTAATTCTCATTGAACCCCTCTTGATTGACGAGCCCAGGTATAGGACGCGGGGTCATCCACTGACCATTATACGAGCGGATGGAGTAGTATATGTCAAGGTCGCCATAACCGTTAGTGGCCGAGAAGTAGAGCGTGTCACCCGATGGCGAGAGACACCCCGCCACCTCACTGCCAGGCATATTGATGGGCTTAGACATCTTCTGCGCACCACTACACCTGCCCCCCGAAGTGTACTGCGTATAGTTGAGACTGAATTCCGAACCCGAGTTATTAGAGCAGTAGAAGAACCCATCAGGCGCAGGACCCGTAGGATACTCGTCAGCAAGGGTATTGATGCTCGACATCTTCTTGGCCGGACTCCACGACAACGCCGTCTGGTCGGCATACATGATGTTGAACACCGTTATGCCAGCCTCACGGTCATACTTACTGTCGCACGAGAACACCAGACTGTGACCATCATTGATGATATACGGGTTAATCTCGTTATTACGTGTGTTTATGATGTCGCCAAGGTTGATAATCGGGTTGCGCAACGTGTCACGTAGCATCCGCTTAGCATTGCGAATCCACGAGTTAAGCAAGTCAGCATCAATAATATCCTGCTCACTCGTGGCACGCACCATGAACGAGTCAAGTCGCTGCAACGCTATGTCAAAGTCATGGGCATGATAGTGCGCCTCAGCCGCCAAGAAGTAAGCCTCTGCGTCCTCTGGCTCAAACTCGAGATACAAGTCGGCAAAGTAGCGTGCCGTGTCCCGCACCATCTCCGAGTTGAGTATCGACTCCGTTATGCGACGCAGCAACTTAGGGTTAGCCTTGTTCGACGGGTTAGACTGGAACATCTTGAGATACCGCTCCGTAGCCTTCTCGAAACAGTGATGCTCAAAGTATTCGTCCGCCTTCTTGTCATACTTCTGCGCCATGGCTGGCACTACGGTCAGCACAAGCAACATGAACACTGCGACCTCTATGGCGTATTTGGCTATATGGCTCATAGTTAAGCTGTTTTACAGACGAGATATTACCGCACCCAGGTCCGTTAGACGCTTGTCTATATACTGATACCCGCGGTCTATCTGCTCGATATTATGTATAGTGCTCGTCCCCTGTGCCGACAACGCCGCAATGAGCAAAGCTACACCCGCACGAATATCGGGCGATGTCATAGTCGTCCCACGCAACTGCGTCTCGCGGTCAAGCCCTATGACCGTGGCACGGTGTGGATCGCACAATATGATCTTCGCTCCCATATCAATAAGCTTATCCACGAAGAACAACCGGCTCTCAAACATCTTCTGATGTATCAGCACACTCCCTCGCGCCTGGGTGGCCACAACCAAGAACACACTAAGCAAATCCGGTGTCAAACCCGGCCAAGGCGCATCCGCGACGGTCATAATCGACCCGTCAATAAACGAATCAATAGTATAGTGCTCCTGCGACGGTATACGTATGTCATCACCACTGATCTCCATCTCAATACCCATACGCTGGAACGCCAAAGGTATAATCCCCAACTGCTCAACCCCCGCATTGCGTATCGTGACATCCCCGGCAGTCATGGCAGCCATGCCAATGAACGAGCCAACCTCTATCATGTCCGGCCACACACTATGCTCACACCCCCCCAACGACTCCACTCCCGTTATCGTCAACAGGTTAGAACCTATACCCGATATCTTCGCACCCATCGACACCAACATCTTGCACAACTGCTGCAAATACGGCTCGCACGCGGCATTATATATCGTCGTCTTGCCCTTAGCCATCACAGCCGCCATAAGCGTATTCGCCGTGCCAGTCACCGACGCCTCATCCAGCAGTATATACTCACCATGCAGATTATCCGCCGACACCGAATAGAAGAACTGCCCAAAGTCAAAGTCGAACTTAGCGCCAAGCTTCGAAAAACCATAGAAATGCGTGTCAAGCCTCCTACGACCTATCTTATCCCCACCAGGCTTCGGAAAATACGCCCTCCCAAAACGCGCCAACAACGGCCCCATTATCATGATCGACCCGCGCAACGACGACGCACGACGCTTGAAATCATCCGACTGCAGATACCCCATATCCACATTCTCCGCCTGGAAGTGGCACTTATGACGCCCCTCGCGCCACACCTTCACCCCCATGCAACCAAGCAAGTCTATCAGATTGTTCACGTCCAGTATGTCCGGAATGTTGTCTATCACAACCTCCTCCCTCGTCAAGAGCGTCGCGCACAACACCTGCAACGCCTCATTCTTAGCCCCCTGGGGCGTTATCGTGCCGCTAAGCGGGTGACCCCCCTCAATGATGAATGTACCGCTCATAGTCCAGCGTCCTGCCGTTAATATCTCTTCTTGTTACGATTAAAGCGGAACCCACCTCCGCCCTGCTGCTTCCCACCGCCCCCCTGACGGTTCTGATTGAAATGGAAATGCCGCTGCTTGCCCCCACCCTGCTGATACCGCCCGTCATTCTGTGGGAACCGCTCCGGCTGCTGATGCCTGTCTCCCCATTGCTGACGCGGATACAATGTCTGGTCGTCTGGCAACGAGTCCATCAACTCCTCGAACGAATAATTAAGCTGACCATCAGTCAAATCCGCTATGTCATTAGCCACGCGCATCTCCACATTGCTGTCCTTACCGTTCTGCAATATAAGCCGCTTCATATAAAGCGCCGTCAGCGCAGTAGTCGCCATACGCTCCTCCTCGCTATTCGCATTAACCGCCGACCGCAACATGTTCTGCACCATGATGCCATACGACCGCAACCGTATCCTCGTCATAGGATAAGGTATGTGATTCTGCGGCGCAACAGTCGCCTCCTGACGCTGCGGCAACGGATACGGCGAATCCACGTCAAGACGATAATTCGCCATCATCGCTATGCTGTCCCACACCTTCTGAACGTAATTCGCATCGTTCTTCAACTGGGGAAACAGTATCAAAATGACATTCGCTATCGTAGCCGCGCAGTTCGTCCGCTCATCCCGATCCTCAATCGTCAGAGCATAATCCACCATCTGCTGTATGTTGCGCCCATACTCGGGCATCGGAAGCCTCTCGCGTGAGGTATTATAATCCATTATCTTCGTGTTATTCTGCTTAACCCGCACTAATCTCGCAAAGCTACGCCAAAAACACACAAAAAACAACCCCACAACCACACATTCTCTCACCCCCACATCCCAAACTCCTTCCAACATCCTACCAACATCCTACCAACATCCTACAAAACTCCTACCCAGATGCATAAATGAAGCATACTTGAAGCATCACTGAAGCATCAAACCCCATTTTCCAAGAAAAAAATCCACCTCAACTCTCTCTCCCACACTCACTTACAAACCTCAACCATACCCCATTTTAACATTCCCTCGCACCCCAGCGCCCACATCCCCACTTGACTATCCGACTAAAAACCCTATATTTGTCCCCACAACACGATAATTATAACAAAAATGTGGATCATTTGCGCTGACCTCGAAGGCGTCTTCGTGCCCGAAATATGGGTCAATGTGGCGAAAAAAACTGGTATCGAGGAACTTAAACTCACCACCAGAGACATCAAAGACTACGACGAACTCATGAAGATGCGACTCCGCATCCTCGACGAACACCACCTCACCCTCCACGACATCCAAGAGGTCATAGGCACCCTCGAACCACTCCCAGGCGCCCTCGACTTCGTACGACAAATACGCAAACTCGCTCGTTTCGCCATAGTCAGCGACACCTTCGTCGAGTTCGCACAACCACTCATGGACAAACTCGAAAACCCATTCCTCCTCTGCCATAGCCTCGAGACCGACCCCTCCGGACGCATCACCAACTACAAACTCCGACAGCCCGACCCCAAACGCAAAACCGTCGAGGCCTTCAAAAGCCTGAAGTACAATGTCGTGGCATTCGGCGACTCCTACAACGACGTCACAATGCTGCAAGCAGCCGACAAGGGCATCCTCTTCTGCCCACCCGACAACGTCAAGGCCGACTACCCACAATACCCCGTAGTAACCGACATCAACGAGCTCAAACAAAGGCTCATCGACATCGTCTCCCACTAACCGCGCCACTCCCCGCGCCCCCCTCCCCACACCACTTAAACCCTATTCAGCTATGAGCTCCAAAGGAGATCTTATCAGACAACTGACAGCCATAATGGTCGCCGTCCTGATGCTTGTCGCTTGGCAAGCGTCAGGCGACGCCCTCTTGCTGTTCCCCGAACTTGGCGCCCTCTGCGTCGGACTCCTCGTCATGGACAAAAACGTATGGCACGTCAGCAAACTCATGTGCCTGTTCGTCATGTCCTTAGCCTCCGCCATAGGCGTGGCCGCACATCTCTACCTCGGCTCCTTCGGCATCTGGCTCACCGTCCCCGCCACGCTCCTCGTCTCCGGACTCATGCTCGTCTCCCTCCGCGCGCAACTCCCGCCAGCCCTCGGCGCCGCGCTCCTACCAGTCATCCTGCGCATAGCCAGCTGGCGCTACGTGGCCATAGTCGCCCTGATGGTCCTCATAGTCCTCCTCGTCCAATGGATCCTCGAACTCTCCCGCGCACGCTCCTTCCAAATCCCAATGCTCAAACCTCGTGCCGAGAAAAACGAAGTCGTCGGCTTCCGACGCATGGGCATCCTCCTCCTCTGCACCATCCCCCTATGCGCCGCCGCCTGGCTCTCAGGCTGGACATACCTCGTCGCACCCTCAGTCATCGTGACACTCCTCGAATTCTCCCACGGCGCAAGCGGCTTCCGCCACCGCCCCTGGCAAGTGCTCTTCATGCTCTTCTACGGCGCAGGAGCTGGCGCGGCATTCATCGTGATATGCCAATCCCTCGGCTTCGGCCTCTTCTGGGCAGGCATTCTGACACTCCTCGCAATGGTGCTAATGTTCGCGCTATTCCGCAAAACCTACGCCCCCGCACTCTCCGTCGCCCTCCTCGCCCTCCTCGTCCCTGCCGCCGATATATGGACCTTCCCCGCCCAAGTAGCCCTCGGCAGCGCCTACGCCATCCTCGCCGCAAGCATCCCAGGCCTCATCCTCAACAAAAACTGACTTCCACATCCAATAACGCACAACAAAGGGCGGTCACCCACATGGCCGCCCTCCGCCATCTCCTAAAACAAACTCGACGCGTCGATCGTTATATCACCCTTCGGTATATCCTCCCAACGAAACCTCTCCACAAACTCCCCCACGCTCATCGGCCTCCAACGCCCCTCCATCCCCACCGCCCACGCCATAAGCCCCACAACCTCCTCCGGCCGCAACTTCCTCCGGATAACATCCATCGCCAACGACCTGTCCCTCTTGCTCAACCGAGCCCCGTCTGCCGACAATAACAACGGGAAATGCGCATAACGTGGCACCTCATACCCCAACACCCCAAGCAAATAACCCTGCTCATGGCTCGCCGACATCAAATCCCTTCCCCTCACCACCTCCGTGACACCCATCAACGCGTCATCCACCACCACCGCCAGCTGATAAGCGAAATTCCCATCTCCCCTCCGCACAATGAAATCCCCACGATCCCGCGCCAAATTCGCACTCTGACTCCCATAATGCCCATCCTCAAAACAGCTCACCTCGTCCGGCAAATACATCCTCCACGCCGGGCTCCTCAGCCCACGCATCACCTCCTTCTCCACCTCCGTCAACCCCAGGCACGTCCTCGCGTATATCGTGTGCCCATCCGACGCATGCGGCGCCGAGGCCGCCGTCAAATCCTGCCGCCGGCAAAAACACTCATACACAAGACCACGCCCCCGCAACTTCTCAAACTCCCGCTCATATATCTCGTCACGCAGACTCTGGTAATACGGCCCATGCGCCCCCTCTCTCTCCGCCCCAGCCCCCTCGTCTGGCCGCAAACCCAACCACAACAAATCATCCACTATCTGCTCCGCATACTCCCCCCGGCAACGCTGACGATCCAAATCCTCTATACGCACAAGCCACGCCCCCCCCTTCGACTTGGCGGAGGCGTAGCTCATCAATGCCGCAAATATGTTACCCAGGTGCATACGCCCGCTCGGCGACGGCGCGAAGCGTCCTACCACGCCCATCCCCTACGCGTTGCGCTCCGCACGGGTCTCCACCTTAGTGGTCAGCTTGTTAGCCTCAAGCTCCTTGTTCGTCGCACGGTTGCGCACAATGTCCATAGCCAAATATATCGCCTCGCGCATCGACGTCGGGTCCGCCTTGTCAAGCCCCGCTATGTCATACGCCGTGCCATGGTCGGGCGACGTCCGTATTATCGGCAATCCCGCCGTGAAGTTCACGCCCGACGTGAACGCCAACGCCTTGAACGGCGCAAGACCCTGGTCATGATACATCGCCAATATGGCGTCAAACTTGCCCAACGACGACGACCCGAACAACCCGTCCGCAGGATACGGACCCATGGCGCATATACCCTCCGCCTGCGCCTTCTCTATGGCCGGCCCAATGATGGTCTCCTCCTCCTGACCCAGCAACCCATGGTCGCCCGAGTGAGGATTCAACCCCAACACCGCTATACGTGGCCCGTCTATGTTGAAGTCCTGACGTAGCGAGCGGTTCAGTATGCGCAACTTGCTCAATATCTTGTCCTCAGTGATGTACTGCGCCACCTGGCAGATCGGCACATGCCCCGCCACAACGCCCACACGCAGCTTGCCCGCCACGAGCAGCATCAACGCCGGCGCCTGTGCCGCCTGCTCCAAATACTCCGTATGACCCGGGAAATGAAACTCCTCGCTCTGGATGTTCTTCTTGTTGATAGGTGCCGTCACTATGGCGTCTATCAACCCGTCACTCAAATCGCGCACAGCCGCCTCAAGCGCCTGAAACGCCGCCATGCCCGCCGCCTCCGACGATTTGCCCAACTCCACCTTGATGTTGTCGTCGCCACACGAGATGATGTTTATCCGCTTCGGGTGCGCCTCATCCGGCGTGTTGATGTTGTTAAGGCTGAATTGAGCCACGTTCAACGCCTTACGGTGATACGCCGCGGCCTTGGGCGACCCATAAATGATCGGAGTGAAGTCCTCCAATATCTCCATGTCCTGAAGGGCTTTCATTATGACCTCGTAGCCGATGCCATTGACGTCGCCCTGCGTTATGCCAATCTTCATGTTGTCAGATGCTTATCGTTATTTACTTAGTCAAGTCGAGGGTATACATGATAGCCTCGAGCGACCGTATATGGTTTCTCTTCATCTCCCGCGACGGATAGAACACATACCCGTCCGTCACTATCACACGCGCCTTGGCCGTGTCCACCACCGCACGCATAAGGAACGGACCCCCCATCGCCGCGCCATCCATACGCCACAACCCCCGCAACTCACTCACAAACGCACCCTTATACGTCCCCTGCTGAAACACTATCTCCTCGTCCATCGGCTCCCTGCGCTCCGTGCACATCACCGAGTTGAACGGACCGCCCACGTTAGCACGTAGCACCACGTCACGCCTGTTCAGCAAGCTCTCCTTGCTCACGCACTCCGCCCCCGTATACGGGAACGTGTAGATTATCAACCCATCCTGATACTCACGCGTGTCGCAGCAGAACCACGAGATGCTGTCGGCATACGCCGGGTTGCACTTGTCATACTCGTTGGGTATCGTTATCGACACGTCCCACCGCTTCTGCACCTGCGCCATCAGATTGGCGTTGATATGCTTCGTGTAGTAGCCTATAAGCCTGTCGCGCTCCGCCTTCACGAAATACGATATGGCACGTATGTGGTTGCGCCGTAGCACGTCGGCCGCACGCTGGGGCGTCTTGGCCTTGAGGTACATCACGGCCTGAGGCTGCGCCCACGCGTCGCGCGCGAAGGTCACCGTGTCGGTCGCCACAGTGTCGGCTATGCTGACCATGACGAGGTTGCGCAGCTTGTGCATCTCGTAGTCGAAGAAGGGCGGCGCCACGGTGTGCATCTCGAATATCGGCTCATCGGTGGGCAGCCCGGCGTATGTGTCGCCAAACATGCTCTCCAGGTATAGCCCCGCGGTGTCGCTCTTATGCGCGTCCTGCATCACCACGAGTATCTCGCCCGCACGGCCTGTGGCTTGCGCCTTGAACGCCTGGTCGAGGGTCTTCTTGCATCCCGTGAGGGTGGCAAGGCCTGCCATGGCACTAAGCATGAATGTGTAGCGTATAGACATTTCTCTCTGTTGTTATTTCATTGCCAATTCGTCGACCACGAAGAAGAAGGGGGATATCTCTCGGTCGAATATTATCGTGAGCCGCTGACCTATCTTGACGTCCTTAGTCGTCATGTTGTTCCACTCCATGATTTGCGCCACCGTGAGGTGATAGCGCATGGCTATCTTGTGGAGGTAGTCGCCCTTCTCCACAAGGTGGGTTATGGTGTCGCGGCGTATGATGACGTTGCCGAAGTAGCCCGTGAGGTCTGGCGCGGCGTCGGGGCGTAGCTGCCTCTCATTGCGCAGGAAGCGGCCGACGTTGGCGCGGGGCAGTGTCAGGCGGCGCGGGGTGTCGTCGTAGGGTATGAAGTCCTTGACGTATTGGGGGTTGAGCTGTTGCAATATGTCACGTTTCACGCCCGAGGCGCGGCTTATCTGGTCGAAGGAGAGCGACATGTTGACGTAGACGGTGTCTATGTCGTCGATGGTGAAGGCGGGGATGGCGGGGGTTATGTTGTGCAGCTTGTAGTAGTTCATGACGTAGTTCACGGCTATGAAGGCTGGCACGTAGGAGCGCATCTCGGGGGTGAGGTAGGGGCTGAGCTCCCAGAAGGTCTTTTTGTCCGCCCCGGCACGTTGCTGCGCCTTCTGCACCTGGCCGAGCCCGCCATTGTACGCGGCGAGAGCGAGTTGCCAGTCGCCGAGGTTCTGGTAGAGGTACTTCAGGTAGCGGCACGCGGCATCGGTGCTCTTGCGCACGTCGCAACGGTCGTCCTCGTAGCTCGTGACGTTGAGGTCCATCATGAGCCCGGCATGGTAGAGGAACTGCCATAGCCCCATAGCCCCCGATTTGGATATGGCTTTGGGGTCGAGCGCGCTCTCTATGACGGCGAGGTATTTAAGCTCTTGGGGGAGGTTGTATTTGCTGAGATACTCCTCGAATATGGGGAAGTAGAGTTCGGAGCGTGCGATGATGTTGGCGAGGTGGTCGCGTCGTCGCACGAGGTAGACGTCTATGTAGGCCCTGACTTGTGTGTTGTACTCGAGTGTTATGGGGCTCTGCTGGTCGAGTTTCTCCATGCGGCGGGCGTAGATGTAGTCTGGCACTTGGGGGTTTGTGCCGAGGCCTTGCGCGGGCGCCGGGGTGCAGAGGATGGTGGACAATGACAGGACTCCCGCCAGCATGAGGAGGCAGAGATGCCAGTGTGAGGAGCCTTGGGGGGTCATTGCCGATGTGTTAGTCGATTATCGCTCGCACGATGTCCGCCCCGTTGGCGTATAGCACGAGTGCGAGGAGGAGTATCATGCCGATGGTCTGCGCCACTTCGAGGACTTTGTCGCTGACCTTGCGCCCGGTGATGACCTCTATGAGGAGGAACAGCACGTGCCCGCCGTCGAGTGCGGGTATGGGGAGGATGTTCATCACGGCGAGTATTATGGCGAGGAAGGCTGTGTTGAACCAGAAGGATTGCCAGTTCCATGAGCTTGGGAACATCTTGGCTATTGTGCCGAAGCCGCCTACCTTGGTGGCCCCTTCGCGGGTGAAGAGCATGGGTATCTGCTTGCAGTAGTTGACGAGCAGGTCTTTGCCCTTGACTATGCCGGCGGGGATGGCCTCAAGGAGTGTGTAGTGGCGTGTCGTGGTCTGAAACCATCGGGAGGGTGGGCAGGAGTAGAAGCCCAGTCGTCCGGAGTCGTTGATGTTGACGTTGAGGGTGTCGGTGTTGCCTGTGGCGCGGACTACGATGATTTGCGTGGACTGTCCTTTGAGACTGTCGAGGGTGGTTATGAAGCGGGAGAATGAGGGGTTGGGCTGGTTGGCGACCTGTATGACGGAGTCGCCGCGCAGCAGGCCGTATTGCTCGGCTGGGCTGCCTGGCAGTATGGAGTCGACCACGACGGGGGTGCGGAAGGAGAAGAGGGCTTGGTTGCCGTCGCCCTTGAGGATGGTGCGGAAGAACTCGTGCGGGAGTTTTATGGAGAGTGGGTTGCCGTCGCGGACGATGTCGACGGAGCATGTGTCGTCGAAGATTATGGGGTTGGCCACGTCTTTGTAGGCCTCGGCGGGTGTGCCGTTTACGCCGACTATGTAGTCGCCGTCGTGGAATCCTACTGATTTGAGGGCGTCGCCGAACTCGAAGCCGTAGCGTGCTTGCGACAGTGGGAGGTAGGTGTCGCCATAGGAGTAGGCGAGGAGCCAGAAGATGATGGGCGCGGTGATGAGGTTGACGAGCACGCCGCCAACCATGACGAGGAGCCGTTGCCAGGCGGGTTTGGCACGGAATTCCCATGGTTGCATGGGTTGCTTGAGTTGGTCGGTGTCCATGGACTCGTCGACCATGCCGGCTATCTTGACGTATCCGCCGAGTGGCACCCAGCCTATGCCGTATTCGGTGTCGCCCTTTTTGAATTTGAAGAGGGAGAACCAGGGGTCGAAGAAGAGGTAGAACTTCTCGACTTTGATGCCGAAGAGTTTAGCGAAGGTGAAGTGGCCTGCCTCGTGGGTAATGACGAGGATGGAGAGACTAAGGAGGAGCTGAAGGATTATGACGAGGATATCCATTGGTTAAGTTGAGCGAATGGCGACGATGCCAAACACGCAAAGTTAACGAAAATATGTGTGAAATAGGCGATAGTGGGGAGTGTGGTGGGGTGTCAGTCGTCTATTTCGACTTTGGCGAGGCCGCCTTCGCTTGTCTCTTTGTAGAGTGAGGGCAGGTCGTGGCCGGTTTGTTTCATGACTTCGACGACGTGGTCGAAGGAGACGCGGTGTCGTCCGTCGGAGAATGTGGAGTAGAGGTTGACGTCGAGGGCTCGTGCGGCGGCGTAGGCGTTGCGCTCGATGCAAGGTATTTGGACCATGCCGCATACGGGGTCGCAGGTCATGCCGAGGTGGTGTTCGAGGCCCATCTCGGCGGCGTATTCTATTTGTGTGGTGCTGCCTCCGAATAGTTGGTTGGCGGCGGCTGCGGCCATTGCGCAGGCCACACCCACTTCGCCTTGGCATCCGACTTCCGCGCCGGCTATTGAGGCGTTCTCTTTGACGATGTTGCCTATTAGTCCGGCTGTGGCGAGGGCGCGGAGGACGCGGGTGTCGGAGAATTCGCGTGTCTTGGCGAGGTGGTAGAGCACGGCAGGGAGCACGCCGCAGGAGCCGCATGTGGGGGCTGTGACGATGCGTCCGCCGCCGGCGTTCTCCTCGCTCACGGCGAGTGCGTAGGCGAAGACGAGGCCACGGCTCTGGAGGTTGGGTTTGGAGCCGCTGGAGCGGTAGAAGTAGGCGGAGGCTTTGCGTCGGAGGTGTAGGGGGCCTGGGAGGACGCCCTCGTTTTCGAGGCCGTTGTGTATGGCGGTTTTCATGGCGTCCCATACTTGGGCGAGGTAGTCCCACACGTCGGGGTCTTCGTAGTCGTTGACGTACTCCCAGTAGCTTTTGCCGGTGTGGCTGCACCAGTGGATGATGTCGGTCATGTGGGTCAGGGGGTATATGTCGGCTGGTTGCCATTGGCCACCGGATTGGGAGCCGTCGCTAAGTGCGCCGCCCCCGATGCTGTATACGCGCCATGAGTCGATAGGGGTGTTGTTGGCGTCGAGGGCTTTGAAGTCCATGCCGTTGGTGTGGAAGGGGAGGACTGTCTCGGGGTGCCAGAGGATGTTGGTGGGGGCTGTGGGGGATAGTACTTCGAGGATGGCGCGGTCGGTGAGGTGTCCTCGTCCTGTGGCGGCGAGGCTGCCGTAGAGTGTCACCTCGAAGTGCCGGGCGTCGGGGTGTCGTTCGAGGAACAGTTCGGCGGCACGTCGTGGGCCCATGGTGTGGCTGCTTGAGGGGCCATTGCCGATGCGGAAAATCTCTTTGATGCTCTTCATTGTGGATGGGGATTAGTGGGGAATAAAGATAGGGAATTATGTCGGGATGCGCAAGAGGGAACGTGTTTGGAGAAAAACTAAGGAATGGCGAGAGGGGGCGTTCGTCACTCGTACGACCGTGGAATGGGCGTTGCGGGAGGGTGCATGGAGGGGGATATTTGCAGGGAGAGAAAGGAATTGGGGAATTGACATTGGCTGAAAATGGAGGGAAAATTGTTTAATCTTCAAGGAATGGCGAAATGGGGTGATTGGGGGGCGCACGACTGAAAGATGGGCGGTGTGGGAGTGTGTTGTGGGAGGATATTTGGAGAAAGGGGGTAAAAATGGCGCATAAACATTGGCTGAAAATAGCATTTGTTGTTTTACGAGAGAGCGGTAAAGAGTCGCGGAGCATCCGCGGAGCATCATTGTAGCATCGTTGTAGCATCCGCGGAGCATGCATGGAGCATGCAGGGAGCATATAAGCCCTTTTCGGGGGGTATGGGGGCGGGGAGGTTAGAAGGCTTCGCGGATGTTGAAGTATATGGCTTTATCGCCGCGTTGTGACAGTCCGGCGTCGAGGCGTAGGTTGAGGCCTTTGCCGGGGAATACGGCGAGGCGTAGGCCGGCGCCGCACATCAGGTGGACGTGGGAGAGGAGGGCGGCGGGAGTGTGTGTGACGTTGCCTACGGCGGTGAAGAGGGTGCCGCCTATGCGCCAGAATAGTGGTGCGCGGAACTCGGCTTGCGCGAGCCAGGCGGCGCGGTCGAGGTATTTGAGGTTGTGGCCTATGGCGCGTCCGAGGCGTGTGCCGGCGCACGTGGCGAGTTTGGGGAAGGGTATGTCGTGTCCGAGTCGGAGGTCGGCGAAGGCTTGTAGGGCGAGGGTGGAGGAGCGTATGGGGAGGTAGCGTCGGGCGTCGAGGGACAGGGCGGCGTAGGGTGTGGCGTGTGATAGTCGGGAGTAGGCGAGTAGGCGTAGTCGGGAGTATGAGCCGCGTGTGGGCCATAGGGTGTTGTCGCGAGAGTCTATGCCGAGGGTCAGGCCTATGCCGAGGTTGTGTCCGGCGGAGGATGTGGTGAGGGTGAGTGCGGTGAGGGAGTCGGATGGGGTGGGGGAGATGTGGGAGAAGGAGTAGTGGTCGAAGTCGATGGAGAGTCCAAGTCGGAGGGTAGGGTGGTGGGGTAGTCCTTTGAGGAGGTCGGCGGTGAGGAGTTGTCGGCTGTAATTGTATTGTGCTATGGGGAGTTTGTGGGTTTGGTTGCCTATGGAGTAGAGGTCGTCGGGTTGGTGTTGTGATTCGAATTTGAGGGTGAGGTCGAGGTTGTTGTTGAAGAATATGTCGGCGTCGCATTGGACTTCGAACATGTGTTTTGTGGAGACGAGTGCGGAGGGGGTTATGGTGATGGGTTGTGGGAGTCGTGCGGGGTGTAGTTGGAGCATGGGCATTATGCCTATGGCGAGGCCTGAGCGTGAGGAGTAGGAGGCGGCGGGGTAGAGAGCGAGGGAGAGTTTGGGTCGTGTTATGGTCAGGGCGTTGAGGAGTGTCTCGGCGATGTGTATTGCGCCGTTGGCGGCTCGGAGTGGTAGGGGGATGGTGTCGTGCGCCTGTGGGCGGGCGTGGAGGGGAGTGAGGAGGAGGATGAGGAGTGCGAGGAGGCGTGGCATGTGGTTAGTAGTAGCCTTGGTCGATTAGGAGGACGACGTTTTCGAGGTTCTTGTCTTCGCCCTGTGGGTCGTAGTGTGTTTTGAGGTTGGAGCCGAAAATGCATGCTATGCCTTGCCACCAGAAGGCTTTGAAGCCGCCTTTGAGGGTGTAGATTAGGTCGTAGCTGGTGTGTCCTGTCTCGCGGTCGACGAGTTTGATTAGTATGCGTCCTTGCTTTATGGTGAGGTGTTTGAGGCGTGTCTCGTATTTTTTGAAGAGGTAGACTTCTTTACGGTCGATGAAAGCTTGTCGTTCTTCGACGGTTTGGAGCATGGCGAGGGTGTCGTTGATGAAAGTCAGTTCGCGGGCTATGAGGCGGGCGTAGGGTAGTGCTTTTTTGACGTTGTAGATGTAGCGTGTCCATTTGCGTCGCTGTCGTTCGTTTTTGAATTTGGCACGTGCGAGGATTTGGACTTCGCCGAGGCGTACGTCGGGGACGGTGTCGCCGTTGATGATGTGTGCTCGTACGAGTACGTTGCGGTGTGAGTTTTGCGCATGCGCCGCGGAGCCCATGGGGAGTAGGGTCAGGAGGAGGAGGGCGATGAGGGCGAGTGCGCGTGGCATGGTGTTAGAGTGGGATGAAGGATTTGAGGGTGTTGATTTCGGTGGGCCAGAGGGAGTCGTCGGGGGTTTCGAGGATTAGGGGGATGTTGTCGGTGCGTGGGTCTTGTATGAGTCGGCGGAAGGTGTCGATGCCGATGGCGCCTTGTCCGAGGGGGGCGTGCCGGTCGACTTTGGAGGCGAGGGGTTTGAGGGAGTCGTTGAGGTGCATTCCGCGGAGGTATTGGGGGCCTATGAGGGAGTCGAATTCGGACCAGAAGGCGTTGTAGCCGGAGGGGGAGGCGATGTCGTAGCCGGCGGCGAAGGTGTGGCAGGTGTCGATGCATACGCCTATGCGGGAGGTGTCGTTGACTTGCTCGATGATGCGTGCTATATGCCAGAGAGCGAAGCCCATGTTGGAGCCTTGCCCGGCGGTGTTCTCGATGACGAGGGTGACGCTGTCGGTCTCGCTCAGGACGATGTTGACGCTGTCGGCTATGAGGTTGAGGCAGGTGTCGGGGTCGGTTTCTTTGAGGTGGCTGCCTGGGTGGAGGTTGAGCATGGTGAGGCCGAGGGTGTGGCAGCGGCGAGCTTCGTGGATTAGGGAGTTGACGGATTGCAGGCGTTTTTGGTTGTCGGGGTTGCCGAGGTTGATGAGGTAGCTGTCGTGTGGGAGTATTTGTTTTGGGGAGAAGTGGAATTGCGCGCAGTTATCTTTGAAGGCTTGTATTTCGAGTTGGTCGAGGTCTTTGGCGAGCCATTGTCGTTGGTTTTTGGTGAACAGGGCGAAGGCGGTGGCGTTTATTTGGTGGGCGTTTATGGGGGCGTATTGGACGCCTCCGTTGGCACTGACGTGAGCTCCGATGTATTTCATGGTGGGTGTGAGTTGTGGGTTGTAGGTCAAAGATAGGGATAAAAGGTGAGACGTGTGGGGTGTGGGGGATGTTTTTTGAGGGGCGCGGGGTGGGGAAGTTGTGCGGTTTGAGGGTTGTAAGGTGGTGTGGGGTAGTGTGTTGTGGGATATTTTTGGGTGGGGGAATGGGGTGTTGTAGGTTGTTTGGTGCTTTGGGGATGCTTTGGGGATGCTTCGGGGAATAATGTTTGGAGGGTGTTGGTAGGGGGTTGGTAGGGTGTAGGTAGGAGTTGGAAAAGAAGAGTTATCTTTAGGGCAAAATTATGGAGAAGGTATGAAAGAGTTGGATGCTAAGAGTATCGAGGATTTCATGGGGTTCATGGGGTATGGCGTGCCGCATGATCCGTTGGTGGCGGTGGTGCGGTCGGATGGTATGCGTGGTGGTGCGTTTGAGGAGCATAGGGTGAATTATGGGTTTTATGCGTTGTTTTTGAAGAATACGAAGTGTTGCGTGATAAATTATGGGCGGACGGAGTATGACTATGATGAGGGTGCGATAACGAGTTTTGCGCCAGGTCAGACGGTCACGGTGTCGCCTGTGGCGGGTAGCAGGCCGAGTTCGGTGGGTTTGTTGTTTCATCCTGACTTGCTGCATGGCACGGAGTTGGAGGGGAGGATGAGGGAGTATGGTTATTTTGCGTATTCAAGCAGTGAGGCGTTGCATCCGAGCGCGGAGGAGCGTGCGAAGGTGCTTGACTGCCTGGAGGCGATAGAGGAGGAGGCTGGGAGGGAGCATGACCGTGTGTCGCGGCGGATAATCGTGGGGCATATAGAGGTGTTGCTGGACTATTGTCTGCGGTTTTATGAGAGGCAGTTTGCGAGTCGTGAGACGTTGAACCGTGACGCGGTGAGCAGGTTTGAGGTGTTGCTTGACAGGTATTTCGATGAGGGCAGGGCGGAGAGTGAGGGGTTGCCGACGGTGTCGTATTTCGCTGACAAGATATGCTTGACGGCTAATTACTTTGGTGACATGGTGAAGCGTCAGACTGGTTTGAACCCTAAGGAGTTGATAAACCGAAAGGTTGTGGCCTTGGCAAAGAGCCGGATAGTGGAGCCTCGTGCTACGGTGAAGGGTACGGCCTATTCACTTGGGTTTCAGTATCCGCAGCATTTTGTGCGTTTCTTCAAGAAGGAGACGGGTTTGACGCCTACGGAGTATGCCAATAGCGTAGGGTAGGGATATGGGGCGGATAGACATTGAGAGGGCTCTTGCGGAGCATGGCGTGAAGCCTACGGGGAACAGGTTGATGGTGGCACGTGTGTTGAGCGAGGCTGTGCGGCCGTTGTGCCTGGGGGATATCGAGGGTGTGCTGGAGACGGTCGATAAGAGCAACATATTCCGGGCGTTGACGTTGTTCAGGGAGCGGCGGCTGGTGCACGTGATAGAGGATGAGACGGGCGTGCTGCACTATGAGATGTGCACGCATAGGGGCGAGGGTGATGATGACGACTTGCACGTGCACTTCTACTGCCGACGGTGCCACCGTATGGAGTGTCTGCCGGGTGTCATGATACCGGCGATAGGGTTGCCCGAGGGCTACGCCACGGAGAGCATCACGTATATCGTGAAGGGTGTATGCCCCCGTTGCGCAGCCCAGGGCGATTAGGCGGGCGGCGTCAGGCACGTAGGGCACGCATGGCGTTGAGCACGGCGAGGACGGTCACGCCCACGTCGGCGAACACGGCGAGGCCCATGCCTGCTATGCCTATGACGGCGAGGATGAGCACGGCAACCTTGATGCCGATGGCGAATATGACGTTCTGACGTGCTATGCTGAGTATGCGTCGTGCTATGCGTATAGCTTGTGTTATCTTGGAGGGGGCGTCGTCCATGAGGACCACGTCGGCCGCCTCTATTGCCGCGTCGCTGCCCATAGCACCCATGGCAATGCCCACGTCGGCGCGGGTCAGCACGGGGGTGTCGTTTATGCCGTCGCCCACGAAGGCGAGGGTGCGGCGGTGTGGCATGTTGCGTAGCAGTCGTTCGAGGTGTGCGAGTTTGTCGGCGGGCATGAGGTTGGCGTGCCATTCGTCGATGTTGAGCGTGTGGGCTATGTCGTCGGCCACTTGGTGTCGGTCGCCGGTGAGCATGACTGTGTGGTCTATGCCGAGTTGTTTGAGTTGGGCTATGGTGTCGGGTGCGTCGGGTTTCAGTGTGTCGGATACCACGATATGCCCGGCGTAGGTGTTGTTTATTGCCACGTGTACTATCGTGCCGTGGTGTGAGTGGTCGTTGGTGGGTATGCCGAGGTGGGACATTAGTTTGTCGTTGCCCACGGCTATGGTGTTGCCGTCGATGGTGGCGGTCAGTCCGAGGCCTGGTAGTTCACGTTGGTCCGATATGTTGTCGGTCGATAGTGGCGTGTGGCATGCTTCGGCGAGTGCGGTGGCTATGGGGTGGGTGGAATGTCGCTCCACTTGTGCCGCGATGTGGAGCAGTTCCGTCTCGGTGAGTGATGTGGGGCATATTAGTGTCACCTTGAACGACCCTTGGGTCAATGTGCCAGTCTTGTCGAACACAACCGTATGCAGATTAGCCAGCGAGTCTATAAACGACGACCCCTTGATGAGTATCCCCCTCCTGCTCGCGCCACCTATACCCGCAAAGAAGGTCAACGGCACAGATATCACAAGGGCGCATGGGCACGATATGATAAGGAACGTCAACGCACGCGTCACCCACGTGGCAAGCGTCGCCACATAACCCGCCGACGAGAACAATGGCGGCACGAATGCCACAATCAACGCCAACCCCACCACTATCGGCGTATACACGTGCGAAAAACGGGCTATGAACGACTCACTACGCGACTTATGAGCATCGGCATCCTCCACCAGACGCATCACCTTCGCCACCGTCGAATCCGCATACACCTTGTCCACCCGCACACTCACCACCCCAGTAGTGTTGATGCACCCCGACAGCGCCTGCGACCCCACGGTTATGCCCCGCGGCTCACTCTCTCCAGTGAGCGCCACAGTGTTAAGCGCCGACGTCCCGGCCACCACCGTCCCATCAGTAGGCACGCGCTCCCCAGGCTGCACCACCACCACATCCCCAACGCATAGCTCCTCGGGCGACACATCCTCTTGCACGCCACCCCTCACAATGTGCGCCACCTCCGGCTTCATCTCCATCAGATGCGATATCGAGTCGCGGCTACGGTCCTGCGCATACTCCTCAAAGCACTCCCCTATACGGAAGAACAGCATCACGAACACCGCCTCTGGCATCTCGTTCGACCCCTCGGGCATGTACGATATCCCAAACGCACCAACCGTGGCTATGCTCATCAGCAAATCCTCACTGAACAACTCCCCATGAACCGCCTTCTCGATGGACTCCCCCACCACCTCCGCACCTACCACCAGATACGGTATGGCATAAATTATCGTCAACACCCACAACGGCGCCTGCCCCACGTGGTCCACCACCATCGCCGCCGTAAGCAACACCGCCGCGACCACTATCTGCACGATATCCTTCTTCATACTCTTTTCCTTTTATCGTCAATGCAAAGTAAGCGTTCGCCACGTGCAACTGAGTTGCAAACTCACACCACCCTCAACCACCCCCAAAACCCCGCAACTCCCACCAAACTCCCACCAAACTCCTCCAACCATTATTCAACGAAGCATAAATGAAGCATGCCCGAAGCATCAACTCCCGTTCCCGTTTCCTCGTGAGATTCCAAAAATTTCACTCAAAGCCGATTTTTCACCAATCCTACACCCTTTCTGCAAATTTCCCCATCTCACCCGCCTCCCGCATCGCCCACTTTTCAGTCGTGAGTGTGACGAATACCCCCACCCCGCGATTCCTTGTCGTATCAGCAAACACACACCCTCCCGTCACCTCCCCTCCACCACCCACTGTTCGCCCACCGCGCAACAAAAAAGGCGGCCCGCAAGTCCACGCTCGCAGGCCGCCCTGTTACCCCATCATTAAGCCGATGGGCATCGAACACAAT